>CAIRDJ010000121.1 GCA_903877335.1 uncultured Chloroflexota bacterium
CAGAATAACAATAGGAGTCAATGCAAAGAGGGCAAGAAGCAAAAGCACAATGTAATTAGGAATTTGTGATCGAACACGTTGCTGATTGAGCATATTAAATCTCCCATCCTCTCCAACGCAAATAAGTGAATCCGGCAATTGCCAGCATAACCCATAGGCTCATCATGACCCCAATTGAAGCCGCGTATCCCACATCAAATCGTTGAAAGGCATTCTGATAAAGGTATGTCCCCATCACCTCGGATGAATTTGCAGGTCCGCCTCCTGTCATGATAAACACGTAATCGAATACGAGTGACGACCAGATGGTGATCATAAGGATGGTGAATACAAGCGTTGGCCGGATACTTGGCAGTGTAACAAAGCGAAACTGCTGGAAGCGAGTTGCTCCGTCCAATCGAGCAACTTCATATAATTCTGTATCGACAGCCACCATGGCAGAGAGATAAAGAATCACAAGAAATCCCCAGAAATGCCACCCATCGACAAACGCAACACCGAGTAACGCAGTTTCGCGCGTACCGAAGATTGGGAAATCCAGAAAGCTGATCCCATACTCCGCTAAAATGGGACCAATGCCAACCCGAGGATGCAGAATTTGTCGCCAAATTTGTGTATTGACGACACTCGCAAAAACATAGGGCAGAAAATATACAATGCGGAAAAATATCTGCCCGCGTTTGATACCAGACAGCATATACGCACCTAACAATCCAACTGCGATGGGAACCGTTAAAAATATTGCTGTCCAGATGAGATTGTTCCCAAGTGACTTAAAGAAAATAGGGTCCTCAAACAATGCGGTAAAATTTTTGAGACCGATGAAATTAATCGGTCCATAGCCTGACCAGTCGGTGAAGGCGAGCAGTAATCCAAATATTGAAGGGACGACGACAACTATGAGGTTAAGAATGAGTAGTGGAAGAATAAATAACCAGCGTCCCCAAGCGGATTGAGATGAGTGTTGCGAACGGTCAGTTGATGACCGTGGATGTATCGTAATGGTTGATGCCATGGCAAGTTCTCCTATTCAAATGGGGAGGACAATCTTCGCCCTCCCCACGCGAATTTCAGTTACCGAGCTGGGAGCGGAGGCACACTGCCAGACGCACGAGCTTCGTCCCATAGCATTTGGTGGTTGGCAAGATAATCTTCTACAGCCAATTCGTCGTACCAAACATTTTCAATCTCCTGCCAGAGCTGGACGTCAGCGTCAGCGGGCCAGAACGTCCACGTCGTGTAACCAACGCGCCCTTCACCCGTGACTGCACCGAAATCTGAATAGAAGCGGGAAATGCGCTCGTCTGTGCCTTCGGGAAAATCTTCAGGGGTGAATTTCAATGGCACTACGAACTCACCATATCCATAACCAGAGGCGATTTGCAGCATCCGTGACGAATCACTCATTAGGAAGTCAAGTACAGTCACTGCCGCTTCGGGGTGCGCTGATTGTCCGTTGACAGAAAGGGTACTACCAGTCGCTAGCATATAATTGTATGTACTCGCCATATCAGAGAACGGTGGAATTGGAGCCCAATCCCATTGATCAGTCGTTTCGCCGAAAAACTCATCTGCACCACGGAAGCCCCACGTTCCGATTATCATCATGGCAGACTCGCGGGAAGCAAGTGCCGTGAACTGCTCGTTCCAACCATAAGCGAACCAGGTCTCCAAGCTGTCGTTGAACCAATTTACGTCTGCCATGTGGCTACGTAGCAATTCGATGGCTTCCACGAACTCAGAATCTGTCCATGCCTTTTCGCCCGTGAGTGCTGCATAAACATTGTCTGCGCCTGCATAATTATTAAGATACACACCGACCACATGCTCATTAGCCGGTTGGAACCCGCTATTGCCATACCCAAAGGGATTAATGCCCATTGCCTGAGCCGAATCCGCAATTGCCTGCAGTTCGCCGAAAGAAGTGGGTGCTGTCCAACCCATTTCTTCGAACAGCGTCTTGTTATACATTAAGATCATCGATTCGAACGTAAGTGGGATGCTGTACAACTCGGCATCAAGGATGCCCGATTCATAAGCCCAAGGGAGTAGCTTATCTTGCCAACCCATATCAGTCGCAGACTGCGTGAGCGGATAGATCAAACCCGCGTTGACGTACTCTCCTATAAAGGATGCACCAGGGGTTTGCAGAATATCAGGTGCACTTCCCGCCGTAAAGGCGACTCGGACAGCATCATCCAACCCAGCTTGCGGAATAACTTCCAGACGAATATCAGGGTGAGCACTATTGAATGGCTCGACTAACAGCGTATTTAACGCTTCAACGTCAACATAGTCTTCTGTCCACCAAGTAACTGTGATGGGTTCTTGAGCGAAGACCGTAAGCGAGGACAACATCATGAAAGATGTCAAGAGGAGGGCGACAATCACAAAGCGTGAAAAAATTTTGGTGAACATAGAATAACCCCTGTTCGGAACAATAAATACAATACGTTTGGAAAAAACTTGTCGAAATTTTAACCACCCCTTCCCCAGAACACATGAGCATCACGTGAGGTTGGGTACGGTTAATGGATCACTGATTACCAATGTAATCGTAATTGAATACCAAGCATACGAATTCATGTATACGTATTCAATCCATTTGATTAAAACATAGTCAAATCTAGCTGTCAAGCAGATTTACAAACTTCATTCAAAGTTTAGGTGGAGTTACGGATAATCAGTTTGTTGGGGATTTTGATCCGTCGGCTGGGTAAATCTGGGTTTTCAATCCGCTCAAACAACAGATTCACCAAAGTGGTTCCAATTTCTGCGGGGTTTTGTTCAAGGGTTGTCAGCGTTGGGCGAATGATGGTTGTCTCGGGAATGTTGTCATAGCCCACGATAGCAATATCTTCGGGAATGCGTATACCTCGATCTTGAAGCGCGAGCATAATCCCAAGCGCCATGGTATCATTTGCAACCACAAGAGCGGATGGTAAGGAGTCTAAGCGCAGAAGATATTGACCAATTTGTTTTCCGCCCTCCAAAGTGAAGTCGCTTTCTAACATGCACACTGTTTGCACGTCGATATTGGCATGTTCGACTGCACGCAAAAACCCTCTGCGCCTGCGCTCGCCCGGTGGAAACACATCCGAGACCCCAACGTACCCCAGTCTGCAATGCTTTTTTTCATGAATGAGCCAGTCAGTCACTTCATAAACGCCCATCTCATCATCCCCATAAACCACATCTATTTGAGGATGGTTTATTTGTTGCCCCAAAACCGCGATAGGAGTCTTGGTTTCTCGGTATAACTCATGAAGGTCAAACTCGGTTAGGTGGAACGGCACAAGGATAATGCCATCAACCGTTCGTCGTATCATGGTTTCACAAAAATGTTGTTCGTACTCGTGTACGTGATCGCTGTTGGAGATCATCACATCATAGCCATGGTGACGCGCGATCTGTTGAATGGAGCGGGCAATTTGCGGATAAAAGCTATTAGTAATATCCGCGACCAATACAGCAATAAGTTGTGTTTGCTGAGTCCTTAAACTACGCGCGTGCATATTGGGGCGATATCCAAGCGCGTCAATAGCAGCAATGACTTTCATACGAGTTTCATCACTGATGGGGATGGTCGTATACTTTTGATTGAGCACGCGCGAAACAGTCGGTTGCGAGACACCTGCTAGAGTCGCAACATCGCGCATGGTCGGTACCTTGTTCTGTTTTTGGTTGTTTACCATTACACAAGATTCTATTGCTTTTGCCAGATCTGCCGTACATAGTAATCGCAATAAGCTAAACTGTGAATAATGATTTTGTCAACTACGCTTCGTGCTTTAGTTCCAAAAAAACACACGCGCGGGTCGTGTTTTTGGCATATCCTCCAACGGTTGGTGCAAGTCTTTCAACGGGCACAAGCCACGTAGCGCTCTGTGTTAATTGCTGTACATTTGGAAATGCCTAGCTACATCGCAAGTTAGATTTTGCTTCTTTGATCGGCGCAGCAATCAACTCCCTACACCTACCCATGTAATCTGCTACAATGCCCGCAACTTTATCATACCCGATTCAACTAGGATACAAAATTATGGGCGAAAAATACGATGCCTTGCTGGCACGTCTTGGCGACATCCACAACCTCAACCGCGCCAATGCTGTTTTAAGCTGGGACAGAGAAACGCAAATGCCCCCCGACGGGGCGCAGGCACGCGGTAGACAAATGCAAACCCTCTCGCGCATTACGCATGAGATGTTCACCTCCGACGAAACCCAACGCCTGCTAGAAGAGGCGGAGCGCGAAATCGACGGCGCAGACTATGACAGCATCCCCGCCAGCATGGTGCGCATCGTCCGCCGTGACTTACAAGAAGCGGTCAAAGTTCCTGCTCAACACGTCAGCGAGTTCAGCAAGCTGACCTCAGACGCGCACCACTCTTGGATTGAGGCGCGCGCCAACAATGACTTCAGCCATTTTCAAGGCGACCTTGAGCGCATTGTGGAGATGCTTCGCCAAGAAACCGAATACTTGGGCTATGCGGATGTGCCCTATGACGCACTGTTGGGCAAGTATGAACGCGCTGTTACTACCGCACAAGTGAAAGAGCTATTTGATGGGCATCGTCAAGAGTTGGTCGAATTGGTTGCTGCCATTCAATCGGTGTCAGGGCGCGTGGATGATGCTGTTTTGCGCCAGCATTTCCCCCAAGCAGGGCAGGATGCGTTCTGCCGTAAGATTGCCACGGCGGTAGGCTATAACTTCCGTCGTGGGCGGTTGGATGTTTCGGTACATCCCTTCAGCATTAGCTTCTCCAACAAGGATTCACGCATCACCACGCGCTTCAATGACATTTGGTTAAGCCCGGCGTTGTTCGGCACGTTGCACGAGTGCGGTCATTCGATGTATGAGCAAGGCATCCCCGACGAAATCAGCGGAACGATGATCGGGCGCGGAACGTCGCTCGGTGTGCATGAGTCGCAATCGCGCACGTGGGAAAATTTGGTGGGACGGAGCAAGGGCTTCTGGGTGTGGGCATTGCCATTACTCAAGGAACAATTCCCCCAACAAATTGGTGACATCACCCTAGAGGACTTCTACAAGGCAATCAACAAATCTACCCCCAGCTTCATCCGTGTAGAAGCGGACGAGGTGAACTATAACCTGCACATCATGCTCCGTTTTGAAATTGAGCAACAACTCATTCACGGGCAGTTGGCGGTTAAGGATGTTCCCCAAGTGTGGAACACCCTGTTTGAGGAGAGCTTTGGGATGTTGCCGGACAGCAACACCAACGGTTGTTTGCAGGATATTCACTGGTCAATGGGTGCGCTGGGCTACTTTTCCACCTATGCGCTGGGCAATTTGTTGGGCGCACAATACTACAACCAAGCGGTGCAAGATGCTCCCAGCATTCCAAGCGATATTGAGAACGGACGCTTTGAAACGTTGCTCAATTGGCAACGGGAGAACCTACACCAACACGGACGCAAGTATAACGCCGATGAACTGACGCGCCGTGTGACAGGGGAGAGCATGCAAAGCAAACCCTATGTTGC
>CAIRDJ010000122.1 GCA_903877335.1 uncultured Chloroflexota bacterium
CAAGATGCCCATGAAGCGTTCAACACTGCCAAACAACGCGCGGTGAATCATGATCGGGCGTTGACGGGTATTGTCTGCGGCGATGTATTCACTATCAAAACGTTCTGGCAGGTTATAATCCACCTGCACCGTGCCGATTTGCCACTCGCGCTTGAGGACATCGCGCACCACCAAGTCGAGCTTGGGTCCATAGAAGGCGGCTTCGCCGTCCTCGACGGTGTAATTCAATCCGAGTTCATCACAGGCTTGGATGATGGCGTGGGTCGCCTGTTCCCAAAGCGTGTCGCTCCCGACGTATTTGTCGCTGTTGGGGTCGCGCCGTCCCACGCGGGCGCGGAAGTCGCTAATGCCCAGCGCGTCGGTGACGTGCTTGAACAACTCCACCACGCTCTTGAACTCATCCACCACTTGATCGGGCGTGACGAATAAATGCGCGTCATCCACCGTGAAGCCACGCACGCGCGTTAAGCCGTTTAGCTCTCCGCTTTGCTCATAGCGATACACCGTCCCAAACTCCGAAAGGCGCACAGGCAGATCACGGTAAGAGTGAGGATCACTCTTGTAGATCATGATGTGATGCGGACAGTTCATGGGCTTGAGCATGTATTGCTCCTCATCCACTTGGATGGGGGAGAACTGACTGTCGCTGTAGTAGGGATAGTGTCCGCTGGTTTTGTATAGCTCAAGGTTGCCCACATGGGGCGTAACGACGGGCAAGTAACCGCGATCAATCTGCTCTTGCCGTAGCCAACGCTCTAGCACGTCGCGCACGATTGCCCCGTTGGGCTTCCATAGGATGAGACCCTTGCCCACCAAGGGGCTAATTGTGAACAGCTTGAGCTTTTCGCCCAACACGCGGTGATCGCGCTTGCGTGCTTCTTCTAGCAACGCCAGATAGTCTTGCAATTCTTCGGGCGTTTCCCATGCCGTCCCATAAATGCGGGTGAGTTGGGGACGTTCAGAGTCCCCGCGCCAATACGCGCCCGCCACCGACTTATAGGTGATGCTGAACGCTTTGGGGTGAATCTCTTTGGTGTTCTCAACATGTGGACCGCGGCACAAATCGGTGAACTTGCTTTGCGTATAAACCGTCAACGTCTGGGCAGGGGCGGCAACTTCTACCCCGTTTTCATCCACGCGCCCATTCACCAAGTCGTCAATCAGTTCTAGCTTGAAGGGTTGCTTTTGGAATAATGCGCGTGCTTCCTCTGCCGTTACCTCGCGACGCGCAAAAGCATGATTCCCACTCACCAACTTGCGCATGCGTTGCTCAACCCATTTCACATCTTCATCCGTGATGGGGCGCGGGAGCGAAAAGTCATAATAGAACCCATCCTCGATGGGTGGTCCGATGGCAATGAGTGCCTCTTCAAAACGTTCCAACATCGCTTCTGCCATGATGTGGGCAAGCGAGTGGCGAATACGATACAACTTGCTGTCTTCGTAACGCTCGTCAGACATGGTTTCCCCTCGTGTGTGTTGTTTTAGACCAAACAAGAACAGGGATCAAGCATGATGTCTTGCCCTGCTACAACCATAATGGCGGTTGTTGATGCAATCAAGATAGGGTTAGTCGTGTGTGGTGATGACCAACACCTCAGATAACACAACCTTGGCATGGGCTTGGGTGGCGAGCGCACCTGTGCGCGTGCTAGTTCGCTCCCCCACACTCGTTTGGTCGGCTTCGTCTTCAGTCACTTTGGTGAAGAGGGCTTCAAACGTCTCTAGGACGATCAAGTTATCAATTGTATCTTCGATGATCTCTGGGTTAATTTCATCCACCACTAGGTGGGGGGTTTCGAGGGCGGTGTAACGCACTGCCGGCGTTTCCTCAATTTGCTTGGTAACTTCGTAGCTCAAGTTCATCTGGTGGCGAATGTACGCCAAAGTTACGAAGTGCGCGGTATACAAATGACCGTCCTCCATCTGAACGATCACATCACACGATTGAGGCGTGTCGAACCCGCTTTCGTGAACTTCGATCCAAACCTTTGATGGGACTTGTAAACTGACAAACATTACCAAAACTCCTCTAAGATAGCCCCTTATTTCAGGATGGGCTTGTGAATGCAAACGGACAGAACAAGTTGGCGAAACTTGATGGCGGAACTTTCGCAAGTTTCCTTTTACTATATATGCCAAAATGAGAGCCATGTCAAGCATCTGCCTGTGTCTCTCACGTTGCCCACCTTACTCCTCACACATGAATTGAACGTCCACATGATGTGCTAAGAAGGCTATTTGATAATCTTTCCACTTGAGATCGGCGGACTGCATGATGGGGGCGGGGGCATCAAAATATTGAAAGTGTGCAACCGCCAGCGCAATCCATTTGCGGTCGCTGGGATCAAACGTGCGCAACCGTGCATCTTCGTGCGGAAATTCCTCATAGGTGTGCTGATCGGTTTTCGTGATGGGTATCTCGATGATTTGCGGTTGCCCTAGTTGATTTAATAACCAGCGGATGAATACCTCACCATAGCCCCCTTGATAGTGGTGGAACTGCTGTTGATACTCGGCAAGCACATCGCTACCGTGTTGACCCACATCCAACACCAAGTTAAACTCCCCAGCTAAACAGCGATACAGCAAATACTGACACTTTTCAATGCACGCGGTGGCGGTCTGTGGTGAGCGATCCCCTTGCGCGTTAACG
>CAIRDJ010000123.1 GCA_903877335.1 uncultured Chloroflexota bacterium
ATTCTTCTCACAAATCCTTGTGAAGCCGTAACCGAAAAACACGACGACCTTCTGACGGACGAACGAACCCGCCGTCTCTCTCTTTTTTTGTTCCTCCCTCCCCTCTCGCCTACTGTGCTGTGCATAAAACTCACCACTGCGTCTCCATCACTACTTATGACTAAACGCAGCGGGGCATCAAGTCTCGGTACTTGCCTCTGCCGATTTTCACACATGGATTGTTAAAAACGGTTTGAATGCCCTCACCTCTCGGCATAACATGCAGGAGTTTAGCAGAGCGACATTTGTACAGAAATTCACAAAAACCGCTTGTTTTTTTGTAAAGTATGCTACCATGAAAAAATTAGCTTCAACCCAATAATTCGGACTGGGAACGGCGCGATGATGACCTTATCCCCGCTTCGCATCAATCAAGAACGCTTACGGCAAAACTTTCAATCCCTGGCACAAATTGGTGCCACCACAAACGGGGGTGTAACCCGACTCGCTTTGTCAATGGATGATTTAGAGGCACGTGCGTGGTTTGCCAATACGGTTGAAGAAGCTGGCTTGATGGTGCGTGATGATGAAGTTGCGAACCTGAGCGGTGTATTGTTGAGCAGAACACCACACGCGAAAACGCTCCTGATCGGTTCTCACTTGGATACCGTCGTCAACGGTGGCAAATATGACGGCGCGGTTGGGGTGCTGTGCGCTTTGGAATGCCTACGAACTATCAAGGAAGCAGGCATAGCCTTACCCGTCCACCTAGAGGCGGTGAACTTCACCGATGAGGAAGGAACGTGGATTTCTTTACTAGGAAGTCGAGGGATCGTCGGCAAGTTGCCACTCAAGCAACTTTACATGAAATCCAATGGGGCTTTTCAGGCGGCACTCGTTCGTGCAGGCATTGAGTTAGAGGGCTTCATCCGTGCCAAGCGTGACCCCAACACCCTCTTGGCTTATCTTGAGTTGCATATTGAGCAGGGCGCGCGCCTTGAACGCGAGCACGTTCCCATCGGAATTGTGCAGAACATTGTGGGACGTTCTAACTTCGTCCTCACGTATCGTGGGAAAAGTGGTCACAGCGGCACAACCGAATATCAAGACCGACGAGATGCCCTACAAGGCGCGGCACAATTTGTGATTGGGGCACATCAACACATTCGCCAGCGCTATGAGAATGCCATCGTGAACTGTGGGCAGCTTGAAGTGGTCAATGGTGCGTATAACTTAATCCCTAGCCATGTGATAATGGGCTTTGAGTGTCGCCATACTGATCCATCCGTGCTACAACAACTTGAGTCTGATTTGCTACAATGGGCAGAAGCGTGTGCGGAAGCGCATCGCCTGACGGTGAGCGTTCAACAGAATGAACGGATGGAAGCTGCGGTCATGGACGCGCGCATTCAACAGATCGTGATGGATATTTGTGACCAAAGCGATTTACGCTTTCTCCCGTTGGTGAGTTATGCCGGTCATGATGCCCAGATGCTAAGCCAGATCACCCCCTCTGCGATGATCTTCATCCCCTGCCAAGCAGGAATCAGTCACAATCCTCAAGAATTTGCAAAGTGGGAAGACGTGGTGACAGGGGCAAATGTCTTGCTACAAACGATACTACAGATCGCTCTGCATGGCTTGGATGAACGCTGAGAGAGCCGTTTGCACCTATTCGTTTTGCACCCCAAAAATGCAGTTGGGGCAGCTAGGTACACGCGGTGTGAGGCGGGTCGTCTGCAAGATCAGGCGTGTACCAGCGGATGAAACAGCTACCCGGTACGGTGGATGTGCTAAGGCGATGTATGAAAAAACAAGCGCGTGGCAACTTTGAATCCATCCGCGCTGATCTGTCCCGCTTTGTGCGTCAATTGTAGGTTGCCCAACTTATCCTCACGATTTAAGATACGTTGCAACTAGTTATCGGGATTATTCAACATGCTACGATTTATTGTGCGCCGTTTAATTTCGGCAGTTCCTGTTATTTTGGGCATTCTAATTATTACCTTCAGCATGGTACGCCTCATCCCAGGTGATCCATGCCGTGCGGTATTGGGGGAACGCGCCACCGATGAAATCTGTGATGCCTATCTTGCCCGCATTGGCTTAGATCAACCGTTGCTCACGCAGTTCTTCATCTACTTTGGTCAAATTGTGCGTGGGGATTTAGGGACATCATTCCGCTTTGGGATTCCAATTAGTGAGCTACTGATCAGTCGGCTTCCCCAAACAGTGGAATTGGCGGTGGGCGCGGTCTTGTTCGCGGTCATCGTCGGCATCCCACTGGGGATCATTTCCGCTTACTATCACAATTCGGCAGTAGATGTTGGCACGATGCTCTTGGCGAATGTCGGGGTGAGTATGCCGGTCTTTTGGCTAGGTGCCATGTTGGCATTGGTGTTTGGCGTGTATTTGCGCGGGACACCCTTTGCACTCCCGCCTGGCGGGGCAGTGTCTTCCACCTTCCCACAAGAACCGTTCTACGTGGCATGGGGTTTGGTGAGCGCAAACACCGCTCCTACTGCTGTGAATGCCTTCTTTCGCATCGTCTCTGAATTGACCATCCTCAACGGGCTGTTGACCCTCAACTTCGCGCTCATTGGGGAAGCTGTGCGCTATCTGATTTTGCCCTCCATCACGGTGGGGACGATCCCGCTGGCGATCATCGCCCGCATGACGCGCTCCGCTGTGTTAGAGGTGCTTCATCTGGACTACATTCGCACCGCCCGCGCGAAAGGGTTGGGGGAAAGCGTGGTGGTCTTGTCGCACGCGCTCCGCAACGCGCTTCTGCCGGTTGTCACGGTGATCGGACTGAACTTTGGCTTGCTGATTAGTGGCGCAGTCTTGACCGAAACCATCTTCGGACTCAGTGGAATTGGTAAAACGTTGGTGGATGCCATCGAAGCGCGTGATTATGTGGTTGTGCAGGCGTTCACGCTGGTGACAGCTGTTGCCTTTGTCTTGATTAACTTGGCGGTGGATTTGCTCTATGCCTATCTTGATCCGCGCATTCGTTTGGAGTGAGTGCTATGACCGCCATTGCTACCCTTGACCTTACCAAAAAACGAGGCACCTCCCCCCTACAGTTAGCCCTCCGTAACCTAAGACGCAACCGCTCCGCCATGCTTGGCTTTTGGGTGATTGTCGTCTTGGTCTTGATGGGTGTCTTTGCGCCGTTGATCGCCACGCACGACCCAGAGCAACCGCTCATCAATGTGAAGGGTCACGAAGGAATCACCAAAGGGCTTCCGCCGTGCATTCCTGCCTTAAATTATCTGGGATGTGGCGAATTAGATAACACGCTGGTTACGCTGAACGCCGCCGACATACGCATTGCGCTACAGGGCGAAACGCCCGAAACCCGTCAGGTGATCTTGAATGATGGGCAGGCGCAAGTGGTGACGAGCGATCTAGCCGCCATGGCAAACTTGGTGCATGTGGTGGATGGCATCCTCACGCCCCCGCCCACTGAACCCTACTCTTTCAACGTTACCGCGTTGACCTTCGCCCCACCCCTGCTGTTGCCCCCCCTCACCAGCGGTGAAAATGGCGAATTCTCCATCTTGTTTCGTGCCCTAGCCGAAACCCCCTTCGGTACAAAACTGGCGGCATCCGTGCCCTTCACCTTGCTTGCTCCCACCGATCAAGCATTTGAGGCGTATTTCAGCGCACAAGGCATCACCGAAGCGGACTTCCTCGCCAATCCTGCCCAAGTGGAGCGCGTGCTTTCTTATCATGTCTTGGGCGGAAGAAAGCCGATCGCGAATTTTGAGAATGCTGCCTCCGTCAAGCACACCCTGCACATCATGGGGGTGGACTTGAACCTGCGTGACGAGTTTAGCCGTGTGGTGTATGGCGTGCGTTTATCCTTGCCGGTGGGCTTTGCCGCCGTGTTGATCTCCATCATGGTGGGAACGCTGATCGGGTTGGTGAGTGGTTTCTTGGGTGGGTGGGCGGATAATTTCATCATGCGCGTCATGGATGTGCTGATGGCGTTCCCATCCTTGTTGCTGGCGATTGCCATCGTGACCATTCTGGGTCCTGGTTTGCTGAACGCCTTGATTGCGATTGCGATTGTTTCGATCCCACAATACGCCCGCATCATCCGCGCGAGTGTCCTCTCGGTTAAAGAGCAAGAGTTCATCACCGCCAACCGTGCGCTCGGCGCAGGCGCGTTCCGCTTGATCTTCATTCAAATCTTGCCCAATGCCATCACCCCCATCATCGTACAAGGTACGTTGGGGATTGGGACAGCTATCCTAGAGGCGGCGGCGCTGTCATTCTTGGGGTTGGGCGCACAACCTCCGATACCGGAATGGGGCTTGATGTTGAGCGAAGCACGCGCGGACTTCCGCACATTCCCCCATTTGATGTTCTTCCCTGGCATCGCCATCATGATTACCGTATTGGCGTTCAATTTGTTGGGGGACGGGGTGCGCGACGTGTTAGACCCACGCTTGAATAAACGATGAGTGCGCGGATGCCGTTGGTGGAAGTCGAAATCGAAAGCATGGCGTATGGTGGCTCGGCGGTGGGCAAGGTGGGGGGGCAGGTCATCTTTGTGCCCTACACCCTCCCCGGCGAGATCATCACCGCCCGCATCACCCAGACGCGCGGTAAAGTTGCCTTCGCGCAAGGCGTGGAACTCTTGGCGGTTTCGGAAGATCGCGTCTTTCCCCAATGTGACCATTTCGGCATGGGGCGGTGTGGGAGTTGTCAGTGGCAACACATCGCCTACCCCGCCCAATTGTTGCTCAAGCAAGATGTGCTTGCTGACCAACTAGAGCGCATCGGCGGGGTAGAAGATGCCCCCATCGCCCCCGTGATTGCTTCCCCCAGCATCTATGGCTATCGCCATCACCTGACCTTCAAGATTACCCCTGATGGCAAATTGGGGTTGGACGGCACACAGGGGGAGGTTTACCCGTTGGATGTGTGCGCGGTCTTGCACCCTGATCTGGCGGATGGTTTGGCACTCTTGGATTTAGAGACGCTCGGTTTGAGCAAGATCGGGTTATGGCACGGTGAAAACGGGGGGATGCTCGTCATTCACAGCGCAGAGGAAGACGCGCCTGAATTAGAGATTAACCTTCCCATGAGCGTGAACCTCGTCCTGCCGGATGAGCTACCCCTCAACTTAGCTGGAGATACGCACGTGATCTATACCGTCTTGGAGCGTGTGGTGCGCGTGACGGCGGGCACATCGTTCCGCGCCAATGTGGGATTGCTCCCAGCGTTGGTGACGCACATTCAACACCAGCTTGCCTCCGCTAAAAACATTTTAGAGCTATACGCCGGGGGGGGCATCCTCTCCCTGTTCCTCGCCGAACACACCAATTACCTCACGTTGGTGGAAAGTTATCCCCCAGCTGCCACCGATGCCGAGTTTAACCTTGCGCCGTATGAGCATGTTGACATCATTGAGGGGTTGGTGGAGGACGTGTTAGAGGAGATTGACGGGGCAGAATATGATGCGGTGTTGGTCAATCCGCCCGATGGGGGGATGAGCAAAGAGGCATTAGATGGGGTGGTCGCGCTTAACATCCCGACGTTGTTATATGTGAGCGCGGATGTTCCCAGCATGGCGCGCGATACCAAACGCTTGCTTCAACACGGCTACCGCTTGCAACAGGTACAACCGTTCGACTTTGCGCCCCACACCAGCTTGATTGAGACGGTCGCGCTGTTCGTGCGTTAGAATTTCCCCACAAATGCCGACCATGTGCCGGGCGCGTGCAACGTCCATATCTCCCTACGTTGTGGCAGGGCAACCATGAAGCCCTACTCATACTGCTGTAGCATGGTTAGCTCTCCCACTTCGGGGGCGATCGCCCATCCCAAGCTATTCGCTAAATCAGCGTGCCCAAAGTAGACCTTACCAAACCCACGCACGGGGGCAAACAATCCGCTAGGGGGAAGGGTGGGGTAGGTTTCGGGGTCAATGCCTGCTTGAAAAGTGTCAGCATACTGCACGTAACGCCCCTGTCCATTCAGCGCAAAGATCGTGCCACGCTGATTGTTCACCCATTCCACCCACAACATTAGCCCATTTTGAAACGGTTGCACAGCAACTGAACCAGCATACGAGATACCCAACGGACAACCCATCTGTTGACTTGTGCCCTCAATTCGGCGTTGAACCACCACAAATCCGCCTGTACTGGTCTGGCTACAGAACGCGCTGGTAGAAACAAGCGGGGCAATCGGGAGGGGGTTGGCTACGGGGGTGGCATACACCAAAAGCGGTCTCGGTTGTACGGTACTTTGAACCGCCAACTGCGCCAATAGCTCTAGCCCACTGGGTTGATGCACCGTTGCGGTGGGGGTGGGGGTTATGCTCGGCGTGCGCGTGGGCGTGTCGGTGATGGTTTGACTGGGGGTGAAGGTGGCGGTCACGGTGGGGGTGTGGCTGGGCGTATAGGCGACACTGAGGGTCAATGTGTTGGTAGGCGTAGGCGTGATACTAGGCGTGTATGTCGCGGTGGCGGTGTGGCTTGGGGTTAAGCTAAGTAGCTGGGCAAGCGTGGGCAAAAGGAGGTTTGAGGTTGGCGTTACCGAAGCAGGCGCACACGCTCCCAAAACGGTCAACACCAGCATCCATACCAACACCATCCAACCCACACGCACAGTTGGAATAGTTATGATTGCCCTCTTTTTTGCTCTAACAAATCCTGCAATGAAATGGGGTCTTCATCCACCAAGCGGGCGGGGCTGGCGTGTTCTTGCAGAATTTGCTGGCGTAATGCTTCTTTGAAGGCGCGTTTTTCGTGTTCATCCATCATGGAAAGCAAGAGCGCGGTCTTGTCCATTGCTTGGCGTTTGGGCTTTTCGCCAGCGGAATAATCGGCGCGGTCGGTTGAATCCTCATCATGATCGTCCTTGTTCAATTCTCTGACACGGTAATGTTCACTCCAAATTGCATTCAACATCACCGTGAGGCTAATCATGACCATGCCTACAATCAACACCGAGCCGAACGAGATACCGTTCTCAAAGATAGTGATGATGGTGACAGTGGTGATAATAGCAGTGATACCTAACGCCAAAATCGAAACCAGTATTTTTACAATATCTCTTATTCTGTGGCGGTGACGATCACTCCAGATTGCGTTCATCATCCCCATCAGGCTAATCAAGACCATGCCCATAATTAACACCGCACCAAACGTGATACCCATTTCAATGATGGTGATGCTGGTACTGATGGTGATGGCGGCACCAATGCCTAATGCCACAATGGAAACAAACGCTTTTGATATTTCTTTCATGATGCCTTCATCCGTGTATGTTGGGCGTTGCTATCATTATACGTATAGTTGATAAAAAAGTCGCTTTTCTGTATTTGATTTACATGACTTAGCGGAGGGCGAAAAGCACCCCTGCAACTTGCGCATACGGCACGCACACCGTCTGGGTGATGCTTTCGGCAGGGCGGGCAAGGCAGGCGTAATCGCTCCCGATGCGCTCTAAGAGGATGCCCTCCGCCCCGTTGATCTCTACGCTGTTGCCCCATAGCGGAAGCCCCACCG
>CAIRDJ010000124.1 GCA_903877335.1 uncultured Chloroflexota bacterium
CATGACCACGCGCTCATGGATGCCCGCGCTGTGTGCCAACTGATCCAGATCCACCGCGCTTTTGAGCTTGTCGCCAATCAGCACCAGTTTAGCTTGGGGGAGTCGTGCCGATACGCGCTTGAAGACCTCGAACAATAGCGGAACACGCTTGAAGGGCACAGGGTAGCCCACCCATAACATGACGAGATCATCGGGGGCAAGGTTGAGCGTGTGGCGTGCTTGGTTGATCGCCTCTTCGGTGGGGTGGGCAAACGCCTCTGACGCAGTGCCCAGCGCGTGGGTGAAAACGCGGCGCGGGTCTCCGCCACGTTGTAGCCACGTCTCGCGCTCATGGTGGTTGACGGTGCGGTAGGCATCGGCACGGGCGGAGGTGAACTTGCCCAGCGCGTTCATCAACCGATTGCGCAGGGGGCGTTCTGCTAACCATGCTTGATTGTCAATGAAGTAGCAATGATTCTGGATGAGCAAGGGCACTGCCACCTGACGGCGCAACCACCATCCCACCCACCCCGTAGAAAAGGGGTCTTGGGTGGTGATGAGGTTGGGCGCGTCGGCGCGGATGACTTCTTGGGCTAACCGAATGGCATCGGTGATGAAGCGCATTCGGTTAGGGCTATTGGTGGGAATGACCGTGAAGTGGTCGCTCAGGTGTTGGGTGGGGAGGCCTTGATTGGGCGTGTACACCACTACCGTGAGCTTGCCGATGTGTGCGGCATATTCGATATGGCGTAACCTCGCATTGCTATTTGGCTTGGTTGCCATCGAGCTATCGAGGCTAATCATCAAAACGTGCATCTAGTTTTTGTAACGACTCCCGATGCCGAAGTTCATACTCCGTAAGGTGGAACGGAGCGTCACCACGCTGTCCATCGGGTAGATCGGAATGGCGATTCGATCTTCGATGATGATGAAAGCATGAAGCAACTCTGCCAGTTGATATTCCACCACATCTTGGTTCATGGCACTATCCACGCTTTCCTCAATAAAATCCGCCACCTCTTCATCTCCAGAGATGATGGCTAATTCGATGAGTTCTTCGGCAAAAGCATAGAGTTCAAAGAGAGATTTCATTGGGTTATGTTGTCCGTTAGGTTAAAGGTTGAACAAGGAAATTGAAACACCCGCTTCGCTTATAGAAAAGCAACGGACGGGGTGGCTCATGTGCTGAAGCTATATGCAATGTAGACCCAAATGCGCCAAATGTGTAGTGGGTATTTTGAGAATGAGCGAAAATTATACAATTTAACCCGCTTAGGGCGCGGGGGGGGGCGAAACAGACCGTTGTTACAATGCCTTGCCTGCGCCCCTCCCCAACGAGGGACAATTCGCCTAAATCCATGTCATCACTTCAGATCGGGTATATCCTCTTAGGTTGAATGTCAACTTGCTCTTGTGTAAAATGTAACAAATGCAGGTCAACCAATTACATATCATGGATTAGCCTAACCCAAACCGGCTTTTCTTGAGTTTTTAGGGAAGAGAAGTGAGTATGAGTGCGAACACCAACCGCCCCAACATGGGGTTACTGGTTGCCATCGTTGTGGTGGTAACGGCATTACTAGCGGTCGGGGGTTATATCATTGCAACCATGACCCCCTGGTTGATGGGACCCCAAGTCTCTACACAAGCTGTTCAAGTGGATGGCTTGATGTACTTGATGATGTTCATTGGGGGTATGATCTTCTTGTTGGTTCAAGGCGCGATTGTGTACGCCGTCATTTTCTTCCGCGCTAAAAAGGGAGACACCACCGACGGACCCCACATTCACGGAAGTTTTGCGCTAGAGTTCATCTGGACGCTCATTCCGGTTATCATCGTGTTCGTGCTGACGATCTTCAGCTACATTGTCTTTGTAGACACCCGCGCCCCCAAAGTGGATGAAGTAACCGTGAAAGTCACCGCCCAACGTTTCAACTTTGGGTTTGAGTATCAAGACCCGGTGACCGGGGAACTCATCAACGATTCCGTCTTGCGCACCTATGTGGGGCAGGATGTCCGCCTGGAGATGAATGCGGTTGATGTCATTCACGCCTTCTGGATTCCTTCCATGCGCGTGAAGCAAGACACCATCCCCGGACGTGAGACCGAAATGCGCTTCACCCCAACCGTGCCCGGACGCTATCCGGTGGTATGCACCGAGTTGTGCGGTGGGGGGCATGGGGGCATGCGAAGCGAAGTGTTGGTCTATCCCGATGAGGCAAGCTACATGGAATGGAACAATGCCCTCGTGGATTGCAAGTTGAATCCCCCCGAAGACCCTGCTCAACGTGGTTATTCCATTCTTTCCAGCGGGGTTTATCCGTGCGCAGGTTGCCACCAATTGGATACGATCGCGGGTTGGGTGGGTGTGACCGGTCCCGCGCTGAACGGCATTGCTGATCGTGCGGATGACCGCGCGCTTGTTGCTGGCAATGCGGACGCAGCAGACTACCTTCACACGTCCATCCGCAATTCTGCTGCTTACCTTGTGCCGGGCTACAACAACTTGATGCCCATGTTTGCCGAGGAGCAAATGTCAGAAGCGGACTTGAACGACATTGTGGCGTACTTGCTCACACAAGGGGCGGATGCCGAACCGCTTGCCCCCGCCTGTGAAACACCCGCCTTCGATGATGTCATGGCGGTATGGAACAATGAGGCACAAAGCGTTGCCTCGCGCTAACAATTGGTAGGTCGGTGTCCGTTGCCTCTTTGTCACAGGGGACGCTCTGTAGAGGCGCGGACACATCATCATTCATTACATGGCTACCAGAACATCCTGATGGAATTTATTGTACGCAGGTCTATTTGAAAGGATTTCCAAAATGGCAACGATTACCGCGCCACTCGGACAGGGGTCAACCGTCGCAGGCAAGCAATTCCGCGTGAGCGATTTCTTGCGCTGGACAATTGACCATAAAATCATCGGTATTCAATACATCGCCACGTCGTTGTTCTTCTTCTTTGTGGGGGGCTTCTTGGCGTTGATTATTCGTGCCGAACTTTGGACACCCGCCGTTGATCTTCTCCCCTCTGGCACCGCCTACAACACCGTGTTGACCATGCACGGAAGCGCGATGCTGTTCCTGTTCATGATCCCCATTTGGGCAGGGTTTGGTAACTACCTCATTCCGCTTCAACTGGGCGCAAAAGATATGGCGTTCCCGTGGTTGAACGCTTTCGCCTTTTGGCTCATCCCACCCGCCGGCATCCTCATGATGATGGGTTGGTTCGTTGGTGCGCCAGAAGCAGGTTGGACAGCTTACCCCCCCTTGAGCGTGGCGTATAGCCTCGACGGACAAACCCTGTGGATTGTGGCGTTACACATCCTTGGGATTTCATCCATCTTGGGGGCGATCAACTTCATCGTCACCATCCGCAACATGCGCCCCGAAGGCATGGGTTGGTTCCAAATGCCCCTGTTCTGCTGGGCAACCCTTGCCACCAGCATCATTGTATTGATGGCAACCCCCTTCCTTGCTGGGGCGTTAACGCTCTTGCTGTTGGATCGTGTGGCAAATACGTCCTTCTTCAACCCTGCCAACGGGGGAGATATTTTGCTGTGGCAGAATATCTTCTGGTTCTATAGCCATCCTGCGGTGTACATCATGGTCTTGCCGGGCATGGGCGTACTCAGCGAAGTGCTCTCCATTCACTCCCGTAAGCCCATCTTTGGCTATCGCATGGTCGCGCTTTCCAGTATGGCAATCGCGCTGGTTGGGTTCACGGTGTGGGCGCATCACATGTTCACCTCCATCACCCCCCAATTGCGCATCCCCTTCATGATTACCTCCATGATTATTGCGGTGCCCACTGGCATCAAAATCTTCAGCTGGCTTGGCACCATCTGGATGGGCAAAATTCGCTACACCACCGCGATGCTCTTCAGCTTGGGCTTCTTGTCCATGTTTGTGATCGGTGGGATTTCTGGGGTGATGTTGGCTTCCATCCCGGTTGACATTCACGTGCACGATACCTACTTTGTGGTGGCACACTTCCATTTTGTGCTGTTCGGTGGGGCAGTCTTTGCCGTTTTCAGTGGGTTATACCACTGGTGGCCCAAGATGTTCGGGCGCATGTTGAATGAACGCTTGGGTGCGATTCACTTCTGGATGACCTATGTGGGCTTCTTGACCACGTTCATGCCCATGCACTGGGCAGGCGCACGTGGGATGCCCCGCCGTGTCGCAGAATATGCGTTTGAGTTCCAAACCGTCAACCAGATCATTTCGTTTGGTGGGTTCTTGTTAGGGACTTCTACCCTGTTCTTCATTGCCAATGCGTTGTGGACGTTCTACAACGGTAAGGTTGCGGGTCCGAACCCATGGCGTGCGCTCACGTTGGAATGGGCAACCACCAGTCCCCCCCCCTCCCACAACTTTGACGGCATGCCCATCCCCTTCTCTGATCCTTACGGGTATGGCACGGAAGAAGCAACCGCCTACATTGAAGCAATTGAAAGCCACTACGCGCCACAGTTGCCCAAATCCTCCAACGCTACCACGATGGCAGAATCGAACGCTTAAACGGTATCACCTTCTTTGCATCCCCTGTGAACAGGGGATGCTCCCCTCGCTTTTACCACCTTTTGGGAACATCCTATGGCAAAAGACTATTTTGGTACCACCCTCTCCCGTGAGGAGATTGAAGCAAAAAAGCGCGAACGTGAAGAGCAACTCAAGCTCAATAACCGTCGCTTGGGGCTATTGGTTTTCCAACTCAGTTGGATGATGGCGTTCATCGCGCTCATCATTGTCAATTGGCAATTGCGCTTCAGTTACCCAAGTTGGCCCCCCCCCAACGTCAAAGCAATGGGAGTGACGCTCCCCACGATTGCCACGCTGGCATTGTTGGCAAGCGCGGTGTTGGCGCGGGTGGCGTTGCGAAGCGTCAAGGGCAATCAACTCATGCGCTTCATCACCCAATGGCGCACCGTCTTGGGGTTGGGCGGGGTGTTCGTGGTCATCATGGTGATTGAGTGGTTTAGCGTGCAAATGGGCACGCAATATGGCACGGTCTTTCGCTTGATGACCGCCTTTCACACCTTGCACGCTGTTGCTATTGGCGCGTACATGTTCAACATCCTACGCAATGCCCAACACGCCCAAGCCGTTTTACAGGGGCAGCTCACCAATGACGGGCGAGCTGTCTTCTATCATGCGGAGAATTACTGGGCAGTGGAAGCCGCAAGCCGTCTATGGGATTTTGTGTTCATTGCGTGGCTTCTATTTTACGTTGTGCTGTATTGGTGGCGTTCATAAATCCAAGCGGTGCAGGATTGTAAACTAAGTTAACGGATCGTAACGCGCAAACGGTGCGCTTTACGCTATACTCTGTCGTCGTAACAAACTAGCTTAAGGCAACGCTCAATTTAGGTATGTCATACCAACATGCAATCTATCGGATTGCGGTGCTGAACCACCGTCACGAAGGGAACCCCACCCTTCACGCTCATTCCAGCGATGTTGCCCAAGATGAGGTCAACCTTTGGCACACGAGCCGAGCCAGTCACCTCACGGAGCAGGCGATCGTTTTTCCCATGTTGGCGTTGTGGGCGTGGTCAACCGATTTCCACTTGGTCATGGTCACGTATGCGTGGGGGGATGCCGCGTACATTCACTACCTCAAAATACCGACGGATGATCTCAACCAGCTCAACTTGCCCCACCTAGTGGAGTGGTTGCCAAGTCTGCCGTATATCCCCCCCAATTTACCGCCGCTGAAATTGCCTTCGCCCCCTCTCGCGCTCCCACTTGTGTCCAATTGGGGGGTCTTGAATAGCCTCATCACGCACGGGCAGATCGCCATTCCGTGCGCTTCCATGACCTACCGTGAGCGGTTGGTGTTGGCGAATACGCTCCTTCGCGCTGTGCCATCCTCGCTCTACCACACGCTCGCCCTGACCACCGCCATTCCTCCGCGCATGAACGCCTCATCGTTTCGTATTCGCTTTCAGGAGGATGCTCCACCCCATGACCCCAGCTTACCCCTGCATCCTTACATCGCGTGGTTGCAACAAAACGCGCTTGATCCCAATGTGTTAAATCCATTGTTGGTTGCCCAGTCTGTTCCATCCAATCCCTTTGAACCCCTCACTTGGATCGTGAAACACTACCAGCACCGCCAACGCTTCCTCAACCAAGACAACATCACGCTGGATGAACTGGAGGCGTGGTTAACCGAGACACCGCTTGCCCCCACCGACTGGCTCGATGATGACGTAGAGGCACTGTTTGAGGAGGTCTTGGTCACACGTGAAACCCGCATCTACCCCGCCATCGTCCAACAGTTGGAACGTAGCGAATCGTTGAGCGCACGCCTCGCCCCCATCTTAGAGCGCAACTTGAAAACATGCCCCGATTGTGTGTATGGGTTCATGCGCATTTGGGCTTCGGGGGCGGTTGAACTTGCGCCCGACTTTTTGGATACCTTGTGGGCATCCGCCCAATCCGCGCTTGAAGTGGCAATTGCCACGCGCGATGCCGAAACCATTCTCAGTTGGCTACGCTTGATTGCGCGTGAACCTGCGTATTATCAGCTAGGAGAGGTGCTTCGCGCAGGAATCCGCCAGACTGTTCCGCTTGCTTATCACGATGAACATTTGGCACAACGCTTGATTGTCCTAACGGTGCGCTTTGCGGTGGAGATGGTGGAGGAGTTGTTGAACGATGCTTCTTTCATCATCGGGCTACCTTCTGCGTTTCAGAATGGGTTAACGCATGGCGACCCGCAAGGCTTGGCAGAGATTCGCGCGGTGAGCAACAAGTTATTCTTGGTGGCAATGCAACAGGCTCTTAAGCACAAGCATGTGAAAGCATTTGAGCAGGGGGGCTTAACCGCCGTCCTAGAGCTTGACCAAGCCGAAACCCCACTCACGACGGAACCCCCATACCGCCCACGTGATCTGGTGATGGTGTGTATTCAGCACGGTTGCGAGTGGCTATCAGGGGAAGTGTTGATAGAGCTAGGGCGATACCTGCTGGTTAAAAACCATCGCGTGGAGTTTCGCCAATTATGTGAGAACCTCACCAAGCGTCGGCGGTTGGTGGGCTTGCTCCCCCAGATGCTTGCCCATCCTGTGGTGGGGGTCAATCGCATGGTGGACACCTTCTCGATGATTTTCGCCAGCGAAATCTTGCCCGCCCAAGACCTCATCACGCTGGTCTTGCGCTTGTTGGATGAAATCGGTTGGAACAAAGAAACCTCTCCCTTGATGGAAATGTTGGTGCGCGTGGTCGAAGAATATCCCAACCAAGTCCAAGTCCTTCCCGAAACCTATTTCACCCTCATGACCCATGCCGAAAAGCTGAACCGCGAGGATTTGGCGCAGTTTGCCACCTTGCAACTGTTGCACGGCACCCGTGAGATGGGGGATGAGGGGCATCTACCACGAGCCAAACAGGTATTTGAGCAGATCAATTGGAGCGCAAGTGCCGTGCAGGTCTACTTAAAGTGGTATCGTGAATTTGCTAATCAGCAGTCTACCGCACGCTTGAACGCGCTCCTGAAGGGCTTGAACGGCGCACGCATCTTTGAACCCATTCGTGAGGTTTTGCACGGGATTCTAGCGGTGCGTCGCGTGATGGGTAAGATGGACTTGGCTAACCTTAGCCAACAAGTTGACCTGACCTATCATGTATTGCTTGCCTTTTCAGAGGCATTTGACCCCGAACAACGCCCCGTCAAGCTCGACCTGCCGACGGTCGAATGTCAGCTTAAAGACCTGACGAAGGGGGCTTCTATTCAAGAGCGCGAAATCCTAGCGGATTCTCTCGTGCGGTTAGCCACATTGATTAGCACGCTCTCTGACAAGCGCACCAAGCCCGGCATCGGGCGACGCGCCGAAGAGGTTGATCGCCAGTTGATGAGTGGCAAGCAAGAACCGGTCAGTGCCCTCGATATGATGAAGTGGATGGCGGGATATTTGCACCGCCCACCATCCGAAACCCCACAGGATTAGCCCTGAAACTGGCGTAGATACTTGAAGGTGTAGCCGTTGGGATCAATCAGCGCGTCGATCAACACGGGTTGACGCTGTGCTACCGCTTGTTGGATGGCATGCACGCACGCCGCCTTATTTTCAACGCGGAAGTATCCATAGCCAAACGCGCTGGCGAGTGCCTCATAATTGGGATTGCTGAACTCGGTGCCGAAGGTGGGCTTGTTGCGTTGGATTTGAGCATTGCGAATCAGATCAAGCGCGTTGTCATTCATCACCACCACAATGAGCGGTAATGCCAACTCAACCGCAAGCCCTAGCTCGCCCATTCCCATGCTTAATCCACCATCCCCCACAATGCACACGGTGGTTGCGCCCGTCTCACGCGCGGCAGAGATCGCGCTTGCTAACCCAAAGCCCATTGTAGAAAGCCCGTTCGAGACGAAGTAACGGTTGGGTTGCAACGCCTTCCAGTTGAGCGCGGTGAAAATCTTGTGAGACCCCACATCGGTGGTGATGATGACATCTAGGGGGGTGTGTTCGCGCACGGTTTCGATCACTTCCATCGGGGAAATGCGCTGGCTGGAAAGCGGAACAGGTGAGCTGAACCCCTCCACCTTTTCGCGGAACACTTGGACGCGGTTCACGCCCCAATCTAACGACTGCACCGCGTGTTGTAGCAACTCATTCAACCGCTCCAGCACATCCCCAATCGGTGCGATCAGCTCAATCTCGGAGGGGAGGCGCGGGTTTTGGTTTTCGCAATTGGCGATCCAGATCAAAGGTTGGGGTTGATTCCATACCTTGACCAACTCCACCGCATCCAAGCCAATTGCCACAATGCAATCCGACTCATCCAAAAGCGCGTAAGCAGGATCATGCTGGGTTAAGCCGATTGTCCCCGCAAACAATGGATGATGAGCGGAGAGTACTCCCTTGCTTTTAGGAGTATCCACCACCGGTGCCTGCAACAACTCCGCCAACAGTTGTACCTGTTGGTCGCGGTAATCGGGGATGATGCCCAAGCCGGTCACAATGATGGGACGCTGTGCCGTTTGTAGACGCTCTACCGCGCGGTGTAAATCGTGCAGGATGGGTTGGGGTTTGCCTGTGATGGTGGAGTGGGGCGGAATCTCTTCTAGGTTGGTGCGGGCAACCCGATTACAAATCCCCAAATGAACCGGCCCCGGTCTCCCACTGAGCATGGTTTGGAAGGCGTAGCGAATGCTGTGGGCGGCATTGGTTGGGCTAAGTTCAATCGTGAACTTGGTGACGGGGGCAAAGCAGGCTTGCAAGTCCAGCACCTGATGCGTGTAGCGATCCAACAATTCTGGGTCTGTTTGCGCGGTCAAAAATAGGATGGGGGCGCGGTCAAGGTAGGCATTCGCCACGCCGGCATAGGCATTCGTGGCACCGGGTCCCAGCGTGGTGAGTACCACGCCGGGCTTGCCTGTCAAACGCGCAACCGTTTCTGCCATGAAGCAGGCGGCGTTTTCGTTGCGCACGAGGACGAAATCAATGCCATGATCGCGTATCAGGTCAAGCACTTCAACAATTTCACCCCCCGGTAAACCGAA
>CAIRDJ010000125.1 GCA_903877335.1 uncultured Chloroflexota bacterium
CAGTCAACTCAAGCAGGCATTGCTCCGTAAGGGGGTCAAAGTGGACGCGCTTATCACCGATCCCACGCGCCCAACCACACTCAAGACACGCTGGTTAGCACACATGGGCTTGCGCTTTCCCCAACAAGTAGCACGCATGGACACGCTCTCGCGCGTGCCCATCTCCCCCGCCACGCAAGACGCCCTCCTCACCCAAGTGATCGCCCGTCTGGGAGAAACCGATGCCATCCTGTTTAGCGATTATGGCAACGGACTTTTGCAGGCGGACTTGGTGACAAGCATCCAACGCCACGCGCATAACCTGCTCTTGACGGTGGATGCGCAAGAGAACTTTGATAAGTATGTGGGGGTGGATGTGATGAAGTGTAACGCGGATGAAGCCGAGCAACACCTCAAGCGTCCCTTGGATAGCCACGACGCATTCGCTTGGGCGGCAAGCACGCTGTGTCACACGTTGAGGCTACGGCGTGGCATGGTCATTACACGTGGGGCAGACGGCGCGACGGTCGCCGATGTAGGCGGAACGGTGACGCATTGCGCTGCTCCGGTGGTGGCGGATGTATTTGACACGGTTGGGGCGGGGGATACCGCTATCGCGCTCATCACGTTGGCGGTGGGGGCGGGGGCACCCCTGACGGAAGCGGTGACATTGGCGAATTATGCCAGCGGATTGGTGGTGCAAAAGTTTGGTAACTATGCCCCCACCGTGCGCGAGATTGCCCACGCGCTCGGCGTGAATGGATGAGGGCAGCAACCCACGCCCTACCCGCATCAAACGATCAAACCCGTGTATAGGGGCTATTCTTCCCTAGGTAGCGTTCATTAGAACGACATACAGGGGCATCTGCAAGATTTAACAAAGCGGTTCGAGGTTGGGGCTAAAGCAAGCCACTCCAGCGCATGAGCACGAGTGCTTCCATCGTGGCGAGGGTGTGATATGGTGTGCCATATTGGCTTTGCCAACTGCCGTCGCGCATTTGCCCATCCAGCACTTTATGTTGGGTCATTTGGAAAAGCCGACTGGTAGAAATCCCACCGCTCAGGGTGGCGTGGGTAATTCCCAGCAAATCTAAGCTGTCTAACGGTTGCTTGAGTTGATCGAGGAGTTGGTGTTGGCAGGCGAGGTTGATTTTGCGGTCGTCCCCCTGCCCCACTAGGCTCAAGGTGGTGAGCAGGTTATAGGTGATGCACAAGGGGGGACAAGTGGGGGAATGTTCATAATTTTTGCGCCATAACTCCACCAGTTGGTTGAGTGCTCGCCCGATGTACACCTCGACATCCTGACCGCTTTCCACCAGCACCCGCGCTATGGCAACATTCAAGGCGAAGTGGAGATGCTCCGCGCCAACCTTCCAACGCGGGTCAAAAGTGTGATCGTAAGTGTCCACGTCCCATAAGCCATGCGGTTGTTGTCGTTCAGCAAAGAATTTAGCGGTGCGCGTCGCTAAAGCGGACTGGTCAGCATGGAGCCAGTGCAACCACTGCAGCACCCGTACCGAGTTCAAGAGGGTGACATCATGGGTTTGGAGGATGGGGTTCTTCCAACCCCCGTCGCTGAACTGAAACGGCTCTAATACCTTGAGCGCATCATGCTTGGTCATTGTAGCTGCAGCATAACGCGCGATGGCGAGTTCAACCGCAGTGCCCTGTTGCTCGATGTATTCTAAGGCAGAGACAACATCTAACATGGGCTACAGTTGCACGTAACTATTTTCAGCAAGGATGAACCGCTGTGCCTTGGGGACGTATTCGGTAGACGCCTCGATGGTGGAGTTATCCGCCAGCAAGCTGGAATCAATCCGCCCTGGTATATGGCGGATGGTGCTACCACGCATCACGATACTGGCTTCAATTTCGCTATTGGCGATAATCACCTCGTCCCCCAAAGCGGTATAAGGTCCCACGTAGCTATCAATGATCTTGACGCTATCCCCAATGATGACGGGTCCGCGCACCACGCTGTTGATAATCTCGACATTTTTACCCAAGATAACGCGCGGTCCAACTTGTGAACGCGCATCAATGCCTTCTGCAACGGGGGCGGGAGTATAGGGCATCTCGCTCATGACCAGTTGATTGGCGGTGATGATCGCATCGGGCTTGCCGGCATCAATCCACCACCCCACTAGGGTATAGGGTTGTACCGATTTTTGATCTTTAACCAGCACATCTATTGCGTCGGTGATTTCATACTCCCCGCGCCACGAGGGTTGAATGCGTTCAATCGCCCCAAAGATGGACGGACGGAACAGATAGACCCCGGCAATGGCTAGGTTAGAGGGTGGCACTTTGGGTTTTTCTACCAAGCCTGTGATGCGCCCGTTTTCGACAATGGCGATGCCAAAGCGCGTGGGGTCTGTCACTTCGCCCAACGCAAGGGCGGCTTCATAGTTGCTGTTCTTAAAACTCTTGATCCAGTCGGTCATTTGATCTTGGAAGATATTGTCGCCCAGGAACATGGCAAAAGGGGAATCGTCCACGAAGTCCTTGCACAACCCCACCGCGTGGGCAAGCCCTTTTTGCTCTTCCTGCACGATGAACTCAACCTTCACCCCTAGGCTATCCCCGTTCCCAATGCGCTTCACCACGAGGGACTCTAAGCTGTTGACCACAATACCCACCTCTGTCATCCCCCCCGCGCGAATCATATCAAGGGCGTACTCGATCAACGAACGATTCGCAACGGGAACGAGGGGCTTTGGCGTGGTGAGCGTCACCGGTCTAAGGCGCGTACCGAGACCTGCTGCAAGAATGATGGCTTTCATGGGGTAACTCTCCTGTGCAACCTAGAATCACAATCGACTTTCTGGTGACATTCTAAGCATGAATTGTTGCTGAATAAGGATAGTTTTAACAACAAGATAATTATACCTCAATTGTGAAATCAGTTTTGATGCAATCGCCACCCGTGGCAATCTCTCATAATTTAGCCTGTCCGCCAAACAGCGTGGAGCAACCAAACGGGGGGCGGACTTGCCCCCCCACCTTGTAGAGTCGGTCTGGCTTATTTGGCGTAGTCAATCGAGCGCGACTCGCGGATGACTTGCACCTTGATTTGACCGGGATATTGCATGGTCTCCTCAATTTGTCTGGCGATGTCACGGCTCAAGTTCATCGCCTGCAGATCGTCAATTTCATCCGGGCGAACAATGATGCGCACCTCGCGCCCTGCTTGTAGCGCGTAGCTTTGGCTAACGCCACTGAAACTTTGGGCAATCTCCTCGAGCATCTTCACGCGCTTGATGTAGGTATCCACGCTTTCACGGCGTGCGCCGGGGCGTGCCCCACTGATGGCATCGGCAGCTTCTACGATGTAGGCTTCCACACACAACTGTTCCACTTCGTGGTGATGCGCCGCAATACAGTTGACCACCTTGTCATTGACCCCGTGACGCTTCACGAAGTCCGCGCCGATGATGGCGTGTGTACCCTCTACCTCGTGGTCAATTGCCTTGCCCAAGTCATGCAACAACCCGCCGGCTTTGGCAATCAACACATCTGCGCCCAGTTCGGCAGCGATCATGCCGGCAATGTGCGCGGTCTCAATAGAGTGGGCGTGTTGGTTTTGCCCATAGCTGGTGCGGAACTTCAACCGCCCCAACAACTTGATGATCTCCGGGTGAAGCCCGTGCACGCCCGTTTCATAGGCAGCGCGTTCGCCCTCCTCACGGATGGTGTGTTCCACTTCGTTCTTGGCATCATCCACCAGCTTTTCAATGCGGGCAGGATGGATGCGCCCATCGGTGACGAGTTTTGCCATGGCACGCTTTGCCACCTCACGGCGGATGGGGTCAAAACTGCTGATGGTGATGGCTTCGGGCGTGTCGTCTACCACCACATCCACCCCCGTTGCCAGCTCAAACGAGCGGATATTGCGCCCGTTGCGCCCAATGATGCGCCCCTTCATGTCATCGGTGGGGAGTTGTAGCACGCTCACCGAAATTTCGCTGACGTGTTCGCTTGCCAAACGTTGTACCGCCATCGAGATCACGGCGCGGGCGCGTTCATCAGCGGACTCGCGTGCTTCGCTTTCCACTTGGCGGATGATGCGCGCCATGTCATTACGGGCATCTTTTTCCGCCAGCATCAACACCTCGCTACGCGCCTCCTCTAGGGTGAGTTGACTAATGCGGGTGAGTTCAGCAGTGTAGATTTCTTCGGTTTTGGCAAGGTCATTCTCCTTTTTGTCCATACGGCTTTGGCGTTTGTTGAGCGTGGTCTCGCGCAGTTCAATCCGCTCAAACCGCTTATCAAGGTCTTCGCGCCGCTTTTGTAGGCGTTCCTCTTCCTTGTCCATTTCGCGCCGACGGCGACGATTGACCTGATCTGCCTCTTCCTCTGCCTCTTTTGCCTCGTGTTCAGCTTGACGCAAGAGGTCGCTGGCTTGTGTTCTGGCATCCTCAATCATAACGAGTGCTTCTTCTTCGGCGAGTTTAACCCGCGCCGTCCCCAAAGCATCCTGTTCTTTCTGGTAACGACGCAACGCTCTGGGAACGGCAAGCATCCATCCGATGCCTATACCAAGTCCCAAGCCCAAGCCCATCCCCAAGACAGCTCCGATAATCAATTCTGTTATCATCATGTTTAGAAATCTGCACAGTGTACAGACGCGCCTCCTTTCATGGGAGTCAATTCAAAGTAAAATGATGTGCTAACGACTACTCCTCCTCTAGGATGAAGTAGTCTGGTTCAGTTTCTTGTAATTCTTCAAACACCTGTTGCACCGCCTCGCGGATGACGTCATAGCCAAACCCGCGGCGCCCAAGATATGCGCTGAGTTGTGCGCGAGCGTCTTCTATGCGATGCCCACGATAACGCGACAATCGCTGATGAACCGCCCGCTTGGCGGAATCTTCGGCATCCATGCCATCCAACGCCATTTGAATGATGTCGGAGGATACCCCTTTTTGACGTAGTTCAACCGTGAGTGCTTGGGGGCTTCGGGGTTTGAAGGTGTCTCGGTTTTCGATCCAATATGCTGCAAAAGCAACATCATTGACATAGCCCAACCCTTCTAACTTACCGATTGCCACCTCAATGATGGCTTCACTATGTCCTTTGGACTTCAGATTATGGCGAACTTCCGATAGGCTACGTGGGCGGTATGACAAGAAACGGATGGCACGCTCAACAGCAACTTCAATTTCATCGTGGTGCTTTAGCGCGGTAATTTCCTCTATTGAAAGTGCTTGTCCCGTGCGTAAGGGCAGGGCAAGCAGGATGGCTAATCCAAAAGCAAACTCACCATCCAAATAGATATTGACCCGTTCTTGATTATTCTTTTGAACTTCAATGCTTGTGATAACTTGCTGGTTCAAATTTATGCATCCGCCGAACAAAAAAAGCCGTGATTCCATGATGACGAATCACAGCTATGCGATGAGAAATGCAACGTGTTTGGATGGATGAGGCACTTATCATCATCCACACCATGAATATGGCACAAAACAAAAGGGGACTGCCCTTTTGATTTTCATGAGATATTCTGACCGACCTTTCAAACCGCCAGTTAAAGGTTTGCCGTGGGCGAAATTGTCAGATGCAGCGCAACCCACGCTAGGCAGGGTTCAATCACGTTTGATCTTGATTCCATGATATGCCGGAATCACAACATTAGTCACGTAGCCGTTATTCGTTTCTATCGGGCGGGAACTGAATTACAATACACCCGTCATGCCCAATCAGTACATTTCATATTATGCACACTTTGTCTGTTTAGACAAGGAACGACCAGATCAAAAGAGGACGCTATGCCACCAAACCACAACCGAATTTTGATTGTAGGCGGAACATCGCTTTTGGGGCGGGCAATTGCCACTGCTTTACTTGCTGAAAATGCCTCTGTTAAGTTGTTAATTCAACCCCATACCGAGCCAGACTTGGGCATGCTTCAACACGAGGTCGAATGGAGCGTGGCGGATGTGTGGAATGCAGCTAGTTTGCGTGGGCAAGCGCGTCAGTGTTCGATGGTGATACACACCATCGGCGGGATGAACGCTGACCCATCTAGGGGACTAACCCACCATCACCTCAACTACATCAGTGCCCGCAACGTTGCCACGATGTGTACCACCGATGGTGCCAAGTCCTTGCTCTACCTGAGCGCGTCGCGGATGTTGTGGGTCGCTGGGTCTTATCTACAAGCAAAGCAAGCAGCAGAAACCTATCTCACGAGTTTGGGCATCGAGCTAATTTTGGTGCGTGCCCCGCTGGTCTACACACGCTCTACGCCCCGTTCGCTCCCCTTGACGATTTATGGGGGGGCGTTGGGGTGGTTGCCCGTTGCCAACCGCTACGCATCCATGCCGTTGGATGTCATCGGGCGGGCGGTGGCGCGGATCGCCCTGCGGGCGCAGGGGCGCAAGCGCATCTATTGGGCACATGACTTGTGGCAGTTGAATAGCCCGAATGAACGGCGTGGGCGGGTTGATCTTTTCAACACGTTAGCCAACAGCGAGCCACCTGCTCACATGGATGACACCAAACCTACCCTCCCTAAAACTCCTCATTCCCCCAACCGCTAGGAGAACCCCATCCGTTCAAGCGTCGCCAGCTCTGCCCGCACGCCATTGTGGTCAGGGTTGTGGGTTAGCAGGTGGGCAACCTGAGACGGTCTCATGAGCATGGTGTGGTACCCATGCCGTTGCTCAAGCTCACGAGGCAGGCTAATTTTCCACAAATTTTGTCGAACTCATCCACCATCATTTTATTTATCCGCATTTCGATGGATAATGACCGTCATGCATCATTTGTAAAACCAACTACGGAGGAACAGCGAACCGCTTGGATCAAGAGGATCGTCAAAAGAACATGAAAGAACTAATCAAACAACTGGCAGAAGTTTGGGGTCCTTCGGGATATGAGCATCGTGTTCGAGCGACCCTTCAAGCGATGGTCGCTCCCTATGTGGAGGCGTCCTATGTGGATGGGCTAGGAAACTTGATCGTGCGCGTGGGCAACGGAGGCAAAAAGATTTTGTTCGCCGCCCACATGGATCAGATCGGCATGATGATTACCTACCGCGAGCCAAGCGGTTTCTTGCGGTTTAGCCCCATTGGTGGGCTTTTGCGCCCGACGCTGGTGGGGCAACGCGCGGTGTTTGAAGATGGAACGGTGGGCACCATTGGCGTGCATGACCAATGGGGGACAGCGCGCACCCACCTGCCCGACTTAGACGGATTCTTCATTGATGTGAGCGACGGGCAAGGCGGAGACTTTCAACACGGGCAACCGGCAGTGATCGAAAGCCGCGTGATTTCGCGCGGGAGTCGCATTGTGGGCGGGGCGTTGGATGATCGCGTTGGGTGTGCTGTCTTGGTAAAGGCATTGCACGACCTCAACAAGCAGTGCGCGAATACGGTTTACATGGCGTTCACCGTGCAAGAAGAAGTGGGGGAGCGTGGCGCAGCTCCCGCAACCTTCGGGGTACAACCCGACGTTGCCATAGCGGTGGACGTCACCCCAACGGGCGACGAACCCAAGAACCTCAAGCTACCCGTTCAATTGGGGGCAGGCACAGCTATCAAGATTCAAGATCAAGGGTTGTTGGTTTCCCCTGCTGTGCAGGCGTGGATGGTTGCCACCGCCGAGCAACACGAAATCCGCTATCAGCGCGAGGTCTTGCACATGGGGCGCACCGATGCCACCCAAATGCAGTTGGTGGGCAGGGGGATTCCCACTGGGGCGGTTTCCATCCCCTGCCGTTACGTGCATACCCCGTCCGAAACGGTGGACGAGCACGACTGCTACCAAACAGTAGCACTCATCACAGGCTTGGCGAACGCCCCCATCCCTGATTTTGTCGCGTAGCTACCTAACCGTGACATGAGGGGGCAACCTTCCCCCTCACCCGCCAGGGCGACGTTGACGAAACGGGCTAAACACGACCGCCTAATTGGCATCCAGTAACTTATAGGCGGCTTCCGCATACTGCATGGCAGTACCGCTCAGGTGTTTGAACGGGACCGCTTTTTCCTGTGCTTCGCTAATTGCTTGGTTGATCTGCTTACCCGCCTCAATCACCTCGCGATCATTCGCATCATACTCCGCCGCGTTCTTCACCAACAGTTCAGCGATCTTCAAGTGCAACGCGCTTTTAGCGAGCAGGCGGGCAAGATCAACCAGATTATTCACGATTTCCTGTTTGTTCTCGCTTTGATAGCTCAGATACAACGCCTGACGGTAGCGCAAGACGGCATCTCCCAGCTTGTTTGCTTGAACAGACGCATACGCAAGGTTGCTCAACTGGAGCATTTCTTCCGCGTCATCTTGTTCCTCACGTGCGATGTGCAACGCTGAATTGTAATAGCTCAGGGCTTCTTCCCACCGTTTTTGTTCAGCGTAGGCAGTCCCTAAGCCACCCAAAATTTTCCCCTCGGTTTGGCGTAGCCTCAACTCACGGCTCAATTTAAGAGCTTCCTCCCAATTGGTGATGGCATCATCGGTTGCCTCATCGTCCAACTGGGCAAAAGCAAGTTGCGTGAGCAGAAGCACCTCATCCTGGCGGAATTTTTTCTCACGCGAGAGCTTCAGGGCGCGTTGATAGGTCAAGATCGCCTCTGCCGTTTCGCCCAGTTGCTGGCGCGCATCCCCCAAGCCAGTCAATAACTTAACAAGCGTCTCAGAATTGTTTTGCGCCTCGGCTAGTTTGATCCCTCGCACCGCATTCAAGACAGCGGGTTGAAAATCCCCCGCCTTAAGCAGGAGTTGGGTCATCGCCTGCAACGCCTTCAGCTCAAGTTGTGGGTCATCCTCGTCTTCCTCTTCCAGCTTCTGGAGGATCGTGTCGTAAATCTTGAGGGCATCATCCGTTTTGCCGTCATGAACCAACTCATTTGCCAACAGCAAGCGTCGCTCTAAATCAAAAGTGCCAACGCGGGTGGTTGCGCTGGGGGGGTAATCCTCTGTGGAAAACGCGCCCTGCGCAATAGCCTCATCCTCATCTTCAGCTTCCTCATCCTCGTCAAAGTCTTCAGCATCATACTCGTCATCATCTAGCAAGAAGCTGAGGTCGGCTTCCTCTTCATCCTCGAATTCATCCAAGATGGAGGGGTTGTCTAAGACTTCGGGGGGGAGCTGTGCGTTGGCAGGGAAGGCACTCACGCCACTGGAGCCTGCTTCTTGAATTTGTAACACCTCGTGCAAGAACCCGCGCGAGTTGATGAATCCGCTGGCTTGGGTGAGCGCAACCACCAAGCGCGAGACGGCATCGTGTCGCCCACGCTCAGCAGTCCAGTACGCCACCGCCAGGAAAGCGTTCATCTCGACTGCCAGTTTGTTGTGCGAGCGCACGTCGGCGTTAGCATACTTCTCCGCATACTTGAGGATGGCTTCGACAACTTTCTCTTGCAAAGGGGAAAGACGGTCGTTGGTGTGTAGATAGGTTTGGATGAACTGATGCAGTAGCGGGTGCATCTGATAGTATGGCTCGTTATAGCGCACCGTCTGCGAGGTCAACCCAATGGCAGTGAGGATGGTCATCACCTTTTGCACGGACTCTTGCCCGGCATCGCTAATCAGCGCGAGCATCTCTAACGACGCGCTTCCGTCTAGGGTTGCCCCCAACATGAGCAGGATGCCCTGCAACGCGCTTTGCAAACTAGCAAAACTGACTTTGATGGCTCTAAGCACGGCATCGGTTTCGGTCGAAGCGTGCAGTTTTTCTAACATGACTCCCAATTCGAGCTTGGAAACCCGTGCCACCCCCGCCACCATGATGATTGCCAACGGAGATTGATCGAGTAGCTTGACGACTTCCGCTATGCTGTCGCTTGTTGCGCCGTAGTGTTCTTGGAACAGGGTCACGGCATCTGCAAAGGCAAGCGGTTTGATTTCAACTTCCGCCCAAATGCCCTGCGGGGACTTCTCGCTTATGATGAGCATGGGAAGCCCAGTCGCCACGCGGTTCACAAATTCGATTGCTGCTGGCATCAGTGGGTTGCCATCCAAGACGATGAAGGGTTTTTTTTCCAGGAGCGTGGTGGCAACCGCCCCAATCATGCCCAGCGGATTCTCACTATTGGCGATCTCCATCAAACCATAGGCACGCCCAACACGGACGATTAAACTTGACAGCGAGTCCTCATCGACACTCAACCACAATGCCCCGCCATCCTTCTGTGTGAACGCACTGGCTAATGTCGCTGCGATCGCCGTCTTCCCCACCCCAGACTGTCCATGTAACCACACTGGGCGGTTTTGCTTGAGGTAGGCATAAATGGTTTTTAGTGCGTCATCGCGCCCAACCAGCTTACTCGGAAGCATCACAGGTAAATTGGTAGCTGCATGGGCGGGTGCTTCGTAAGAAACAAAGTCTGCCATGGTTCAATCATTCTCTAGTTTATGGTCGGGTTTATTACAGCAAGTATAGCACCTCGACCGTGAAACGAACAAATACAGCTCAACTAACTTTATTCTTCAGTTGGGGGGACGGGTAATGCCTCAACAGGAACATCACGCCAACGTTTGCCAACTTCCACAAGCATGTGCGGAATGCCGTTGATAACCGGGTACTTGTAGCCATTCTGCTCGCAGTGCAACCAATGCCCCTCGTGGATGACTTTTAGCTCGCCCGGCTTTTCATACTTTGTGTCGCGCACACCCACTGGGCAACGCAGCAATTCCAATAGACTTAAAACCATTCCAGAAGAAGTGGTATCATTCATTTGTCGTTTAGGCTCACGCTAACTTTTAACTTTAAGTTAAGTTTACAATACAAACAGGAGTTTTGGTTGATGCAATCTGTTAGAAGTAGGCTATTGCGTGGTGTGGTAATCTTCGGAGTGGGTTGTGCTTCGGCGGCGTTCGTTTGGAGTTGTGGCGTGGTGGGGCAAGCACTGTGGGGTTGGATACAATGAGATCATCAGCACGCACAAGTTATGTGCTGGTGTTTGCTTTTGTGCTGTGGGGGTTATTTGGCACAACCTTTCATCAGGTCACGTTGCTACAGGGCACGGCGGGGCAGTTCTCCGTCATCATCGCGTGGGGTTTGTTGTTGGGTGTGCTGGGAACCGGGGTTTACATGGCGGATGTTCCTACCCCGCCCAGAACCATGTGGGTCTGGCGCGTGGGGCTAGTTGGCTATGGGCTAGGGTGGCTCTTGGAGGGCTTCGGCGTAGGATGGGGGCGCGGGCTTCGCGTTTTGTGGGCCTATCCGCTGATCGGAACTGCCTGCTATTTTTGGCTTGCCAGTCATTTTAGCACCCTGACCAAGCTGTGGTATCCGCGTGCGATCCTGAACGTTGCCCTCTATTTCAGCGTTTTGGCGGGGCTAACCCTGTTGACATTCGGGCTAGGAATTCGTTGGGTGGGGGGGCTTGCGCTTGTGGTGAACACGCTCTTTGGGGTCATCATCTTCACCCATGTGCTGAAACCGCTCACCCTGCGGAACGAAAACCGTAGCCTAGCTGCCAACTGGGCAATTTTCGCCATGTGCCTCTGGTTGATGATCTTGAGCATGCCGAGCGTGCTGTTAACCTTTGCCATGCCCCAACCTGCCCTCTTGGCTTGGATGCAAGACGCGAGCGAATGGGCGATGGTGGCAATGGTGTTGGGGATGACCAATGAAATCAGCATGGTGCTTCGGCAACAAAACCGCCCCACCACGGGTTGGCTACCCTTCTGGTTGGTGGCGGGGGGGGTCATGCTGTCAGCTTTAGGGGGGATGATGCACACGGGGATAACCCTTTATGCGCCGAATTTGGATGCCACTGCCTTCTACCCATTCGAGGTGCTGAATTTGTTTGCAGGGGCGTGTCGCACGGCAGGGATCGCCGTTTATAGTTTGGCATTAGGACTACGCAACCCCAATCATTGATCCAGGTGGTGCCACACAGTCAACGCGACCAACCGCGCAAGTTGCTCATCCGCTGATGCAATGATTTAGCTGGCGGTTTCGCGTCAGCTTTTCGTAATGGAGTGCAGTTTTTCATCATTCTATACTTGCACTCCTTCAACAGTAGTGCTACACTTGTGGGTTCATGTTCACGTAACAAACCTTGCGCTAGGATTCCATCGTATGCCCGTCTGGTTTGAAGCACTTGACCAAATCTTTCCCATTTATTACTTACATTTAGAAGGTAAAGTTGTTCACGCAGAATACCCAACCCTCCTCGCACAATTGCAAGAGCACTGGCAGAACAGCAAACACAGTGCAAACGCGCGGAGGCGGGTGATGATTGTGGACACAACTGCTATGGAGGGGCTTCCTCCCTATGATTTCAAGATTTTTAGAAACTTGGTGACCGCTCCAGCGTCAATTCAGACCGACTTGGTTTTCGTCAATGCACCCGAAGTTTGGGTCTATTTGTGTAATGTCGTCAAAAATGTCTTCAAGATCGATATTGTCTTCTGTCGCTCACGAGTGGATGCCATCAAAGCGGCACAACGACTGGCAAATATTGCACAGTCCATCTCCTGCGTACACCTAAACTGATTCATCATCCTGCACGCATAGCCTCAAAAATGCCTCACGATTGAGGCTATGCTCCCCCTACTTTATCCGATTCTTGCTTTTCTGCCCCTTGCCAACTCCATTTTTTCTCCCCATGATTGACGCTGAAATTTACAAGAGCATGACGAGACGAAACGAAACAATGAAGAAAATTTGTGTGGTTGGGGTGGGTTACGTTGGGTTGACGACAGGCACGTGCTTCGCCGATCTTGGAAATCGTGTGGTGGGGGTGGATATAGATCGCAACAAAGTAGACTTGCTCAATGCGGGGGGCGTACCCATTTATGAACCCGGCTTAGCGGAGATGGTCAAGCGCAACCGTCAAGCAGAACGCTTAACCTTCACCACGTCATATGACGAGGGGTTACAAGGGGCGGACTTCGTTTTCATCTGTGTTGCCACGCCCGAAAGCGCAACCGGTGAAGCAGACCTCAAGTATGTTGAAGCTGCCGCCGCCACCATTGCCCGCCAAATGACACATCCGCTCATCATCGTGAACAAGTCCACCGTGCCGGTGGGGACGGGGGATTTTGTCGCGGATGTCGTGCGCAAGAACCAACCCGCGCCCATAGATTTTGCGGTGGTCAGTTGCCCCGAATTTCTACGCGAAGGCTCCGCCGTGCGCGACTTCATGAATCCTGACCGCACCGTCTTGGGGTCGGTCAATCGGGATGCCGCAGAGAAGGTGGCACAACTCTTTTTAACGTTGCGTGCCCCCATCGTCATGACCGACTTACGCACAGCAGAAATGATAAAGTACGCTTCTAACGCTTTCTTGGCAACGCGCATCAGCTTCATCAACGAGATCAGCAACATTTGTGAGCGCGTGGGCGCGGATGTCAACGAAGTGGCACAAGGAATGGGCTTCGATCATCGCATTGGGCATCACTTCCTACAAGCAGGC
>CAIRDJ010000126.1 GCA_903877335.1 uncultured Chloroflexota bacterium
AAAAGACGGTTCTCTACGCTTTCATCATCTTGGCTTTCATCTTTCCACTCTACAGCTTGACTAGGGCGCAAGATGCAACAGTCGTGCATATGGTGCAACCTGGCGAGACGTTATTTAGAATCGCCCTAAAATATGGAATGACGACGGATGAATTGGCAGAGCGCAATGGGATAACCAACACGTGGGCCATCTACGCTGGGCAAGCGTTGACTATTTCAGCAGCGGACGCCCCCTCCAACACGACTGAAACTCCGCAAGAAACCCCTCCCCTCACCAGCAATACCATACACACGGTAACGAGAGGGGAAAGCCTCCGAAAAATTGCGGACGCATATGGAACAACGGTCAGTCAGTTGGTTCAGCTTAACCAGTTAAGCAATCCGAATTTCATTTTCCCTGGTCAGGAGATAATTGTGAGCGGAATACCGACTGATATTTCGCTTACTCCTTCTACAGACCCCATGGCACCCGCCACGGAGGCAGAATTAGCAACCGCGACCGCTGATACTCAGTTAAGTACGATTAGCCATGTCGTCATGCGCGGCGAGGGCTTATCAGGAATTGCAATCCGTTACGGAGTTACTGCACTAGAGATAGCAAGTTTTAACAACTTAGCCAACCCAGATCGAATTTATGCGGGTCAAACACTACTCATTCCGACAACAGGGGATTCGAGTAGCCCAGCTTTGGGTACATACCCAACCGCCGTCATCAATAGTGGACGGGAGATTGTAGTTGACTTAAGCAACTCAACGGCTTACGCCTATGAAAATGGCACACTGCTTTATCAATCAGTAGGATCAATGGGCTTACCCGCCACCCCCACTGTACAGGGTTATTTCAGTGTGTATTCTAAAGTGCGCTCACAAACCATGAGCGGAAATGGAGTCTACTTACCTAATGTAGAATGGGTACTGTACTTCTACCAAGGCTATGCCATTCACGGGGCATACTGGCACAACAACTTCGGCAATCCTATGAGTCGCGGTTGCGTCAACCTCACCAATGATGCAGCAGAATGGTTCTACAACTTTGCCAGCGTTGGCACTCCCGTTACAGTCATTTACTAACGCGCGATTAGGGGGCATTATGCCCCCGTTAACCCCAACGCCACCGCTTCGGCTTGCATAGCTTTCAAAACCAACGGCACATGAAACTCCCATAGGTCAACCGCTAAGGCTTGGCAACCCTCTTCGATGTCTGCGCGGTTCACGCCAGCGGCGAAACCAGCATCTTTCCATTTTTTCTTGATAGACTTCACTTCAACATCAGCAATGTTTTTGCTAGGACGAACGAGCGTGACGGCGGTGATTAAACCGGTCAATTCATCTACCGCATAAAGTGCCTTGTCGCGTAAAGTGACGCGCTCCCCGTAATGACCATGACTGAGGATGGTGAGAATATCCTCTTCCCCCAAACCGCGCTCTCGCAAGATGGGTGCCCCATCTCGGGGATGTTGTTCTAGGGTTGGGTGAATCTCCCAATCAAAGTCATGGAGCAATCCCACAATCCCCCACGAATTTGGGTCTTGTTGATAATGTGTGGCATAGGCACGCATCGCACATTCCACAGAGAGCATGTGCTTGCGTAAACTATCAGACTGTACAAACTCACAAACGATTTGCCACGCTAGGTCACGATTCATGTAGTTTATTGCTCCTGTTTTCGGTACAAAAAGAAACGGTTGCAACTGTCGGAATGACAAGTTTGCCACAACATCATAAAGGAGCATAGAACGCTAAGGTTAAATATTGGGCACAGCGACTGAGACCTCGAAGCCAAAAAGGACGGAGTGGCACACCCCGTCCACTTCCTCATAACAGTAGTCTACGAGGCTCAACCGCCCACACTGAATCCTACAATACCGCCTTCGGTCATGGAGTAAGCATTTAATGCGGTTGCTAAATCATCCTCATTCATCAAGCCCAGTTCTAACACCACTTCACGAACGCTCTTGCCTTCTGACAGCGATTTCTTAGCCACCATTGCCCCATTCTCATAACCAATAATGGGGTTCAACGCTGTGACCAAGATCGGGTTATTGGCGAGCCAACCTTCCGCACGTTCACGGTTTAGAATGAGTCCTTTCACCGCTTTGTTTGTGAAGGCATTGACCGCGCCAATCATCACCATCATCATCTCGTTGAGATTATGAGCGATCATCGGCATCATGACGTTCAGTTCAAGTTGCCCTGCCTGTCCACACAGCATAACCGTATGGTCGTTGCCCATGATGTGGAACATCGCTTGATTGAGCATCTCCGCCAAAACGGGATTCACTTTGCCGGGCATAATGGATGAGCCGGGTTGTACCGTTGGCATGGTGATTTCAGCTAGACCGGTCGTGGGTCCGCTAGCCAGTAAGCGCAAATCATTTGCAATGCGGGTGAAATCTTGTGCCATGGTACGCAATGCGGAAGAGAAGAAGACAGCATCCTGCATCGACTGCATTGACTCAAACAGATCATCGGATTCGTATAGCGTGATACCGGTGAGTTCGGTCAACTTTTTGACCATGCGACTGTGATATTCGGGGTGCGCGTTCAACCCTGTACCAGCTGCTGTCCCGCCAATACCAAGACGACGCAAGCCTTCAGCGGCAAATCGAATCTTCTCGATGTTACGCTCAATCGCCTTTGCCCACGCACCCACTTCTTGACCCATCCGTACAGGCACAGCATCTTGTAAATGTGTGCGCCCACTCTTGACGACATCATCCCACTCTTGCGCTTTCACTTTGATCTCATCAGCGCAACGTTGCAAAGTGGAGAGCAACTCGTCCAACCGCCACAGTACCCCCAAACGAATTGCGGTTGGGATGGTGTCATTGGTGCTTTGGGCCATGTTGACGTGATTATTGGCGTGAACAGGTTTATTGGGTGCTTCCAGGCTAAACCCTAAAATTTCGCTGGCACGGTTAGCAATCACCTCATTGGTATTCATGTTATGGCTTGTTCCTGCGCCTGCTTGAAACGGATCCACAACAAAATGCTCGTGCAGTTTGCCACTCAGAATTTCTTCACTGGCTAGGATGATGGCATTGGCTAGGTTCTCATCCAACAAGCCTAAGTCTTTATGAACTTCTGCAGCAGCACGTTTAATAACGGTCATGCTCCAGATGAAAGCCGTATAGGGTTTTAACCCAGTGATCGGGAAATTCTCAACCGCTCGTTGCGTTTGTGCGGCATAGTAAGCAGTTTTAGGAACGTGCACTTCCCCAAGTGAATCTTTCTCAATACGAAATTCAGACATTGTATTCTCTCCAACAATCCTACCTACAATAAAAAGGCGAAACCTAGGTTTCGCCCTTTGTTGCTTTCACACATGAAACAATCGATTAAAGCGCGTTAGCGTAAAACTCGCTGACCTTTGCCCAGTTGACGATATTCCAAAACGCCTTAATGTAGTCTGGGCGACGGTTTTGATAGTTGAGGTAGTAAGCGTGTTCCCAAACATCCAAACCGAGAATGGGGGTCTTGCCTTCCATCAATGGAGTATCTTGGTTTGGGGTGGAGGTAACGCTCAACTTGCCACCCTCGTGAACAACCAACCATGCCCAACCAGACCCAAAGCGAGTGGTAGCAGCTGCACCAAATTGTTCTTTGAAAGCATCCATGCTACCGAAAGCCTCATTGATTGCATTGGCAAGTGCTTCGGAGGCTTCGCCACCTTGTCCTTCTGGCGCAAGCGTCGTCCAGAACAAGTTGTGGTTTGCAAAGCCACCGCCGTTGTTACGGACAGCATTGCGCTTCGCTTCTGGAATTGCATCGAGGTTTGCAAGAATTTGTTCAATGGATTGTTCAGCAAATTCCGTACCATCAAGGGCGTTATTGAGGTTGGTGGTGTAAGCGTTGTGGTGCTTGCCATGATGGATTTCCATCGTGCGTGCATCAATATGAGGTTCGAGAGCATCAAAACTATATGGGAGAGCCGGTAGTTGGAAAGCCATGTAAGTTACTCCTGATGAGATTATGCTTATATTCAGTTTGACTTGGTGAGAAACACCCTCACCTACCCTTGAATTTTGCCGTAAAAGCAGATATTTGTACAATCCAGTGAACGTTCTCTAATGTTTTTCTTGTAAAGTTGGCATCCTTGAACCATGCTTCGCGTAGGCAAGTCTATTGGGTTTTAGCAGTCGGCAGTATTGCCATCTCTATGGGAGCAATCTTCGCCCGCATCGCACAGAATGAAGCTGTTCCTAGCTTGCTCATTTCAGCAAGTCGGTTATGTTTGGCAACTCTTGCCGTTAGTCCGTGGGTCATCGTCAAACATCGGCAAGAATTACGCACCCTCACACGCCACCAGCAGAGGCTTGCTTTGTTATGCGGTGGGTTATTGGCATTACACTTCATCACATGGATTCAATCCCTTGAACATACCAGCGTTTTAATCAGTGTCACTGTTGTTTCCACCACGCCGATATGGGTTGCCTTGATGGAGTGGGTCCTTTTCAAAACACGCTTAACACGCTGGATTCTCATCGGACTGATCCTCACCATGTTGGGGGGAGTATTGGTGACGCTGGAAAGTGGAGGGAATAGCTCAACGATTCCACATCCAAATCTGTTGCTTGGAATTATCTTGGCGTTAATCGGTGCGGTTTCAGCCTCTGGCTTTCTCGTGATTGGCAGAAGTCTTCGGCAGGATTTAACACTGCTTCCGTATATCTGGTTGATTTATGGAAGCGGGGGAATCATCTTG
>CAIRDJ010000127.1 GCA_903877335.1 uncultured Chloroflexota bacterium
TGTCCCCATACGGCGAGGCGATCAACAACCACGCCGGCGCGGCAACCAGAATAGAGCGACGCGCGAACACCCCCAGCACGATCAACCCCAACGCCAAGCCCAACCAACGCCAAGCGCGATAGTGTGCCCCCTGCCAACGACGGATGGCGTAGGCAATGGATAGCACAAAGGCAACCGTCAGCGGTTCTTGAAAGAATGTTTTGGTGTAGGGGACAATGCTGGTGGCGGTGGCATAGACCAACGTCACCACAATGGCTACGCCGGTGTCATAGCCTAAATTGAGGATATAGCCGTAGAAAATGGGCAAGACAACCCACATCACCATGATATTGAATAGCCAAACAACATGCACCATGCCGATGGTGGGGAGCTGCTGTGCTATCCAGTAGAGTGGGCTTGCCAATAGAATTTGAAGCGGTTCAGCATCCACAGGCAACAGAGGATAAGCTGAGGATGCTTCTTCATAGCTCCAAGCCATGCGTTCCCCAGCGGTGGTATCTTGGAGAAAATCGCCATGCCGAACGAAACTTTCTACTGCATCAAACATGAAGCGCGTATCGGTCGTTTCGGTGAAGCCACTGTAAACCAAGAGATACAAACTACTGCATAACACCAGCACAAGCGTGAGCAAAACCGCGTGGCTTTGCTTAGATTGAGCGGAAGGCATAAGTTAGTTTGCGCTCCCACACACAAGGTGATTGCGCAAATATGACAAGGTCGTGAGTATCCTTTGACTGAGATTCACACCACACCTTGGTTGTTTTAATCTTGCAGGATGCGTTTCAACAGCGGGCACCATCATGCTGTCTATTAACGGCGAAACCGCCTTCGCCAGCAACGCCTCACCATAGAACTGCACTCTGACAAGTTCCTCAAACTCTTCTGTCATCTGCGGGCAGGCTTGAAAGGCTTGCTCGCGAACATGCCGCTTCAGGTAAGTTTGCCTCATGTTGCCCAAGACGGGCACAATCCGAAGCCCATCTTGCCTAGGGACGAACGTCTCTAATTCCTGTTGCGTGAGCGCGAGCGCGGTGGATGAACCGCTCGGTGTGTGCTTGACTGAGCTGATATTAAGCTGGTTTCCTTTCACTCGCGCTCCCCCCTACATTGTGCTGTCTAACATGCTTGCGCCAACAGAGCGTAGTGTATCGGTTGGCAACTTGCTGAGCATAACGGCTATCTCAATAAAACCAATGTTCACAGGGTTAGCGGCGAATGCTCGCACATCCTCTGGCAGTTGGGCAAAGTGTTTCCACTGCTCTTGCATGGCGAGTAATTCTCCCACTTGTCCGCTGAAGTCCAAGAAGTAACGAATGTTCTGGTTGACTTGATGGGCTAGGATGTTCAAGTGGTGCATGGGGATGGGCAACTCCCCCAGCTCATATTGCGCAATGATTTGGGCATCTACCCCGCTTTCGTGCGCCAGTTCAGCAACCGAAAGGTTAGCCTGCTCACGCGCCTGCCGAAGCATCAACCCAATCATACGATCGCGTATTTCAAAGTAGGTGTGCTGTGTGTGGGTTGTGCTTGTGTTGGAATCATTGACCAGTGTCTTTGTACTCCAGAAGTGACTGATGGGAATATAGAGGAAATTTGCCAATAGCTCCAGTTGAGGAAGCGTGGGGGATTCATCCCCATATTCCCAGTTGCTGAAGGTTTCTGGCGATACCCGCACAACATGAGCACAATCTGACTCAAGGCGCGATGCCTTCATCCGTGCATCCCGAATCAATACACCGAGCATTCTGGCGCGGAGTCTAAAATAGTGGTCCATGGTGCTAGTTACATCGCTTGTAGGTGCGGGTTGTGGTTGCCCAGTCACCTGCTTACGTCGGTTTGCAGTATCGTCATCAATAAAACTCATAGTCTACACCCTTGCCAAATGAATGGTTATTATATGAAAGTGATCGGGTTCAACCAACTAAACCATGCGGGATCATCGAGAAACTGCGCAAGATGGAAGAATCAAGTGTGCCAACCCACGATTATCGCTGTCACCAACGTGAAGGTGTTTGAGGCTAATCACAGCTTTCATGATGTTCCCCCGCCCCACCCTCAATGTAAAA
>CAIRDJ010000128.1 GCA_903877335.1 uncultured Chloroflexota bacterium
CCCCTGAGGAGACCTCATGCACGTTGCCTTGAATGGTTGGTTTTGGAATCAACCCGATACTGGAAGCGGACTTTACCTGCGCGAATTGCTCAAGGCGTTGGTCAAGCTAGATGAATCCGTGCAGTATACGCTGATTGTGCCCACGCAATGGGAGCTAGACCACCTGCCTTCGCGCGTGAACGTCCACCGCGTAAACGGGAAGCATGACTCGGCATGGGGCAAGGTGTGGTTTGAGCAGGTCGCTTTTCCGCGTGCGCTCCACCAACTCCAAGCTGATCTGGCGCACATCCCCTATTGGGCACCCCCCTTGTCCGCCCCTGTTCCGTTCATCACCAGCGTGTTAGATGTCATCCCGCTACTCATCTCGGACTATTCCAATACGCTTGCCAGTCGGTTATATACCTCGCTCGTCAGTGCCACCGTACACGGCTCGGCAAAAATCCTGACCCTCAGCGAGAGTAGCAAGACGGATGTAGTCGAGCGGTTGAAGCTCCCCCCTGAAAGCGTGCTGGCGATTCCGTTAGCACCGCGCGAAGTCTATCACCCCAAAATGGGACAAGAGCAAGACGAAGCTGTCCGCCAAAAGTATGGGCTACCCGATAAGGGGTTTGTCATGTATGTGGGAGGCTTTGATGTGCGCAAGCGTGTGCGTCAATTGTTGATGGCGTATACGTTTGTGGCGCGGGCACACGGGGACGAAACCCCGTTGGTCTTGGTGGGCAAAGAACCCGCCTGGCGTGAACCGCTGTTCCCCAACTTGCGCCAAGCCGCCCAAGAGCTAGACCTCCCCAGCGAGAATCTGCACTGGGTGGGTTATGTGGACGAGGCGGATTTGCCCTCCATCTATCGACTGGCAGAGGTGTTCGTTTCGCCCACCGCTTACGAAGGCTTTGGGTTGCCTGTGCTAGAGGCAATGGCAAGTGGCACCCCTGTGGTGGCTAATGACATCCCCGTCTTCAATGAACTGGTGGGGGATGGCGCGTTCCTCGTCCCCAACGGCAACGCCACGCGCATGGGCGGGGCAATCATCGCCCTGCTAGAACAAGAGAACATTTATAACAGCGTTCGCAATAACGGGCTTGCCCAAGCAAGCAATTACACATGGCGCAAAACGGCACGCGCCACGCTCTCTGCCTATCAGGATGTGTTTGCCAACACCTCCAATCGCTCCAGTTCAGCCTCTTGAAAGAATTAACCCATGCCTACTTTTGACTTTGAACATCACCCCAATCGCTCTGACTCGGATAGCATCAAGTGGAAGATGTACCCCGCGGATGTGTTGCCGATGTGGGTTGCTGATATGGATTTCACCTCTCCGCCAGCGGTGCAAGAAGCACTCCAAGCCCGTCTGGATCACGGCGTGTTCGGTTATGCCGTGCCCCCGCAAACCCTCCTCCCCACCATTCAAGCACGCTTGGCGCGGTTGTATGGGTGGGAAGTGGACATCAATCACATCATCCCGCTAACGGGCATTGTGCCCGGCTTGAACCTGTTCACCCGCGCTTTTGCTAAGGGATATGGCGCACTCTATCAACCGCCGATTTACCCCCCCTTCCGCGTGTGCGCAGAAAATAGCGGTGCGTTCTCGGTGATTGCGCCCCCTTTGATCCCCACCGAGCGCGACGGGCATCTCCACTTTACGATTGACTTTGAGGCGTTTGAATCTGCCATCACGCCAGAAACAAAGGTGTTCTTATTGTGTAGCCCACACAACCCAGTCGGGCGCGTGTGGACGCGCGACGAACTCACCCAGTTGGCGGACATTTGTCAACGCCATGACTTGTTGATTTGCTCGGATGATATTCACGCGGATTTGCTCTTAGACGGTCATCAACACCTTCCGATTGCCACCCTCTCGCCCGCAATCGCCCAGCGCACGGTCACGCTGTTTGCCCCCAGCAAAACCTACAACATCCCCGCCTTACACTTCGCCTTTGCCGTGATCGAGAACGAAGCGTTGCGCACCCGTTTCATCCAAGAGATGAACGGCATCATGGGGGGGATGTATGGGGAGCAATTCATGCCCTCGTATGAATTATTCGGGGCGATCGCCGCGGACGCTGCTTACCGTGAGGGGGATGAGTGGTTAAGCCAAGCCATGGCGTATGTGCAGGCAAATCGTGATTTTGTGCTGGCTTATCTACAGGAACATCTGCCCAGCATCCGCGCCACCCAACCCGAAGGCACCTATCTGATGTGGCTAGATTGCCACGCGCTCAACCTACCAAAAGCACCTGCGCTGTGGTTTGTGGAACATGCCAAAGTGGCGTATAACAACGGCGCAGATTTTGGTGCAGGCGGGGACGGGTTCATTCGGCTCAACTTGGGATGTAGCCGTGCCACCCTCAC
>CAIRDJ010000129.1 GCA_903877335.1 uncultured Chloroflexota bacterium
TACTCCATGCGGAAACGATCTGCTTGCCCCAGAATGGTGTGCGCCACCACCTCCCCCATGCGTTGCGCACTGTGTGCCCACATGGACAAAGCGGTCACATCTCCAATGGCATAGAGAGTCGGCACGGCGGTGCGCATGCGATCATCCACCGCAATCTTGCCCGCGCTCGTCTCTATCCCGATCTGTTCTAGCCCCAACCCCTCAAGGCGTGGCGTGCGTGCCCCAGCGTAGACCACGCGCTCAACCGTGAGGGCTTCGCCATTGCTCAAGGTGAGCGTGTCCCCCTCCCATGAGCGCACATCGACCCCATGCTTGATGGTGACAGGGGGCATCTGCTGAAGCATCAGCTCCACCAACTCGGCATCAAAGCCCGCTAACCCGTTGGGTTGGCTATCAATGAGCGTGACTTGGCAACCGAGCAACGCATAAATGGTGGCAACTCCCAAGCCAATCGGGGTGATGCCCAGTATGGTCAGGTGATGGGGCAAGTCTGTTTGTGCCAACAACGCGCTCAGGGTGAGAACCCTACTCGACCCCTCAAACGTGGGAATGATATGGCATGAGCCAGTGGCAATGATGATGTGTTGGGCTTGTAGCAGGGTGTCCCCCACTAGCAAGGTGTGGGCATCTTCCCAATATGCCCAACCTTTTAGCACCTGCACGCCCCGACGCGCCATCTGGTAGCCCACGCCCTCGCGCAGTTTTTGGATGAGCGCATCTTTGCGCTGTAGCACACTGGCAAAGTCAACTTGTGCTGTGCCGTCTAGGTGAACCCCAAACACGCTACTTTCGTGAATGTCAGCTAGTAGGTTAGCGGTATGAAGCAGGGTCTTGGTGGGGATGCACCCAGCATTGAGACACATACCGCCCAAGTTTTCTGCCTCCACCAACACCGTTTTCAGGTTGCCTTGCGCTGTGCGGGCGGCGGCAGTGTAGCCCCCTGGTCCGCCCCCAATGACCACCACATCCGCCTGAATTACAGTGCGAGCCATAAGTCTACATCCGTGAGGGCTTGGGTGAGTGCTTGCAAGAAGCGTGCAGCGGGTGCGCCATCCACCGCTTGGTGGTCAACGGTGAGTGAAAGCGCAAGATGAGGGAGGAACTCCACTTGACCATCCCCTTGCACGGGCTTGAGGTCAACCTTGCCCACGCCCAAGATTGCCACTTGAGGCGGGTTCAAAATGGGGGTGAAGGATTCGATGCCCAACGCGCCCAAGTTGCTCACGGTGAACGTCCCCCCTTGTAATTCCGAAGGGGTGATCTTGTTCGCTTCAATGCTTGCCACCAAACGTTGAGTCTCTTGGGAGATTTGACGCAGGCTACGTTGGTGAGCGTCTTTGATGATCGGGACGAGCAACCCGCGTGGGGTGTCCACCGCGAAACCGAGATGCACGCGCTGGTATTGGGTGATGGTGTGATCGTGCAGGGTGGCATTAAGCGCAGGGTAATTCAACAGCACGCGCGCTACCACAAACAGCAACAGATCGTTGAGGGTGATGTCTTGCATCCCTAACGTGGGCGCACTCCCCTTGAAGCGACGCCGCAACGCTAACAGCGCGGTGGCATTGGCGGAGGCGTTCAAGGTGAGTTGTGCGCTATTTTGCAGGGATTGGCGCATCCGCTCGGCGATCATCTTGCGCACCCCTTGTAACGGAATCGTGATTCCGTCGGGCGTGGGGGTGACATCAAGCTCTGGGACAACCATAACTTCGGGGGCAATCGGTTGGGTAATTTGCAAGTCGGCGGAGGTGACACGCCCGCCCAAGCCACTTCCCACAGCAGGCACGCTCACGTGCTCCTGTTGTGCCTGCTCACGCGCTAAACGGGTGAGGCGCGTTTGTTGGTCAGCAAGGGCGCGTTGCACATCACGCTCAATGATGCGCCCATTCGGACCGGTGGGTTGGACATCCTTTAACAAGATGCCGTGTTGGTCAGCAAGGCTACGCGCACGCGGAGATGCCTCCAACATAGGAGCGGGGGTGGTGGGCGCAACCGTCACCACAGGAGGGGGCGCAACCACATTCACCACAGCAGGGCGCAGGATTGACGGGCGGAACGGTTCAACATCTTCCCCCGCAATTCCAATGACCCCCACACACGTCAGCACCGGCACCTCTTGCCCGACTGCAAAAAATTGCGTGAGGAGCGTTCCAGCAGTGGGCGACTCAACCTGAACAACCGCTTTATCGGTTTCCACATCGAGCACAATTTCGCCGTCTTTAACGGCATCCCCCGCTTGTTTGTGCCATTTTAGAATGACACAACTTTCTACGGAGTTGCCCGCTTTGGGCATCATAATGGGGGTAGGCATGGGTTCATTTCCTCAACAGTTACTCTTTAATGTGGGCGAAGCTCAGAAGCAATGCTATCGAATTGCTCCATACGATCTGCAGTCAGTTCAAGCTGAAAGACTTCGGCAATGACCTGTGTCCATCCATGTAGAAAATACACCCAACCATCTTCCACAATCAACTGACGCTTTCCCTCTTGTGTGCGTGCTTGTTGTAAGAATTGACGCTCCCCACGATAGTTTAGCTCCCAAAGGATTCCCCCGTGTGGGAACTGCACCGCGTCGGTCACGGGAGAGCCGGGGCGATCTTTGCCCATCCCAGTGGCATTGATGATGACCGCACGCTCGGGGAGGGTGTGGATCAGGGCATCATTGGTCAGTGCGTCCGCGTTCAAGATGTACTCAAATTGGGTATCAGTGTGCAAGCCTTGATGCACCTCGCGCAGGTGGTCAAGGCGCGTGGGGTTGATGTCCACCACGATGAAGCGTGTCGGGCGCTGCGCTAACGGCAACGTGGCAGTGGCAAGGCTTATCGCCATAGCCGCCCCCCCTGCCCCCAAACACAATACGGTTGGGCGATAGGTTGGGGGGACGAAGTGCGCCCACGACAAAGCCGATGAGATGGGGTCTTTGGCAAACCCCCACAACTCATTTCCACGCTTGGCAATGCACGAGACCTCTCCACACTGTTGAGCATACGGGTCGAGTTGGTCAAATAGATCGCGCGTGGCGTTCAGCAAGTCGATCTTGTGGGTTGTCACCAACGCCCCGCGCACGTGGGGGTCATGCTTGATGTGTTCGACGATGGCGCGGTAGGTAGCAGGCGAAGCACCCAACGGCGCATCACAACCAAGTATCTGGGCATCTAGCCCCAGCATGGTCGCCCAACGTGGGAATACATTCATGATGGAAGACTGCAAGGTACTCACGCCGATGAAATAGAAGGTGGCGGTATGACGTGGTGCAAGGGGTTGATGTTCGTCCATGCCCCTCAATCCTTTGATGTGAAAATACTCAACTGCAAAACGATAACACAGAACCTATAAAAGACAATTGTGAGCATGGCTACCTTGCTTTTCTGTGCATGAGTGTCGGTGGGCTTTCCTTGTGACGGATGCAAACCAAGCCAGTTTGATATGAGCGGGGCATTCTGTGCGAACGCCCACGACGAGAATGGAGCTTAGGGGGACAAGTGATAGAGCGCGTCCACATCATCCACACCTTGCACGCTCACGCCCAAGTCTTTAAGATGCCCATCGCTCAATCCATAAATCCACCCATGCACGGTGAGCGGTTGCCCGCCACGCCATGCCCCCTGCACAATGCTGGTGTAGCACACATTTTGCACCTGCGCCTTCACGTTCAATTCGCACAAGCGGTCGAAGCGTTCTGCCTCTGGCAAGCTGTTCAGCTCGGTTTGATGCTTATCAATGAGGTCTTTGATGTGGCGTAGCCAGTTGTCAATCAAGCCGAACTGCTGATTCTGCATAGAAGCACGCACCCCGCCACAACCATAATGCCCACACACGATGATATGCTTGACCTTCAACACTTCAACCGCGTATTGAATGACGGACAAACAATTCAAGTCGGTGTGAATGACCAAGTTGGCAACGTTGCGCTGTACAAAAACCTGCCCCGGCAACAACCCGATGATCTCGTTAGCGGGCACGCGGCTATCGGCACACCCAATCCACAGATATTCGGGAGCTTGTTGCGCCGCCAATGTCTCAAAAAAATGAGGGTCTTGCTCGGTCATGTGGGTTGCCCACGCACGGTTATTTTTGAAAAGGTGTTGCAATTCAGTCATAGTCGCCTCTTGTAAAGATTGCCTGATGCAATGATTAACCCCTGACTGCCCCATTTGTTGCAGGCATAACAAGATTTCGATAAACAAACAGAACTGATATTTGCATGTTGCGGTAAGTTATGTTATGCTCTTACATGGTTGTTTAGCTCCTTGCACTTTTGAATAATCCCTACCAGTAAAATTCGTCAGATTGGCTATCCCTTACTCACCACGAGCGACGTGCTCAAGGTGGTAGCACGCCACGTAAAGTTGAAGTAACCCTCATGCTGTTTGGATACCACCAATCTGTTGATCTTTCTACAACGTTTCAAACAAGAGAACACGGCGTTCTCGGAGAATACATACATGGATATCGCGCAGTTAGAAAAGAAAACGCTTGAAGAACTCCGCAAGATTGCCCGCGACAACAGTGTTGTTGGCTTCAGTCGCCTCAAGAAGCAAGACCTAATCCTTGCCCTACTCAAAAACAATGCCGAAAAACGCGGTCTAAAATTGCGTGGTGGAATCCTAGACATTGTGGATGATGGGATGGGATTCTTGCGTACCTCTGGCTTCACACACGGTCCGGATGATATTTACGTTAGCCAGACGCAAATCAAGCGCTTCAACATGCGCACCGGGGATATGGTCATTGGGCAGGTGCGTGCGCCCAAAGACTCTGAAAAATACTATGGGCTTTTGCGCGTAGAGGCACTCAACGGGATGAATCCAGAGGATTCAAAAAACCGCCCCGTCTTTGAAGAACTCACCCCCATCTTCCCCCAAGAACGCTTCAACCTTGAAACCGACTCCCGCACACTTTCCACCCGATTGCTGAACTTGATCGCCCCCATCGGCAAAGGGCAACGTGGGTTAATTGTTTCCCCACCCAAGGCGGGTAAAACTACCGTCCTCAAAGAAATTGCCAACGCCATCAGCAAGAACTATCCTGAAGTGCATTTGATGATCTGCCTAGTGGGAGAACGCCCAGAAGAAGTGACCGATATTGACCGCTCGGTAGAAGCCGAAGTGATTGCGTCCACCTTTGATGACCCCGTGATTCATCATGTGCGCGTGGCAGAAATGGCGTTGATGCGGGCGAAGCGGTTGGTAGAAGTCAAGCGCGATGTGGTGTTGATGTTGGATAGCATCACCCGTTTAGCACGCGCCTATAACTTGGTCGTTCCTTCCAGCGGGCGCACGCTCTCCGGTGGGTTAGACCCCGCCGCCATTCACCCGCCCAAGCGGTTGTTCGGGTCTGCCCGCAACATCGAAGAAGGGGGCAGTTTAAGCATTGTGGCAACCTGTTTGGTCAACACGGGTAGCAAGATGGATGATGTCATCTACGAAGAGTTTAAGGGCACGGGCAACATGGAACTTCACCTGAGTCGTAAACTCCAAGAACGACGCATTTTCCCCGCCTTTGACATTGAGCAATCCTCCACGCGCAAAGAAGAGCTACTCTTAAGCCCAGACGAGTTACAACGGGTTCACACGATGCGACGCATGCTTGGGCATTTGAGCGAGGATGATGATTTAGGTACAGCAGGGGCTTATGAACGCTTCCTGAATGAATTCCGCCAAACTGAAAGCAACGAGGACTTCTTGAACAAACTACCCGGCGGGACAGCGAACGCCAATGGGAACGTGCGCTTTTAGGGGAGGGTTCTGTCGCCTGCGCCTTTTTGTGCGCCACGAGGAAGGCTAATCTCTGCAAAGGGGAGGGCACGGCAAAAGTTGCTGGTTTGTTGGACATCGTGCTAGAATGAAGAGCAACTTGTTGGGCTTCATCTGGGAGTTACACGCATGAGTTTCATTCAATCCATCATCAAGAATGCCCTCAAGATTCCTACGGGCGTTCGTAACGTAGCAGGGCAAGTCGCCAAATCAGGCGCAAAGACCACAGGGGCGATACTAGAAAACGGGGCAACCTTCTTCAAGAAGATTGCCGAACGATATGAGCAAGCCAACGCAAGCCCTGCACCCGTCAAAACGGACGCGCCTAGCACGCCAGAAGCAACCCCCACACCTGTCGATGCAGAAACCCCTAACACGCCCGAAACTCTTCCCACGTCAACCGCGGTTGAAGCGACACCACCCGCAGAGATTGTAAAGGAGGCAGCACCACAGGGAGAGTTGAACGAAAATACGCTTATGGTCTACCGTGCTATTGAAGAAGCGTTCAACCAAAACGGGGAAACCCCCTCACAGGGGAAAATTGCGGACATTACTGGCTTTAGCAAGTCAACGGTTTCGCGCCATGTGAGCTTGCTCGAAGAGGGGGGATACATCAAACGCGCGGATGATAAAACCCGCAAGATCATGTTGACTGACAAAAAGCTAGAGGGTTGATCGCGTTATGACAAGATGGGGCGCGTGGATATGCCTACCCACACGCCCCCCGATAGGACTAATCCACACCGCGCATGCGTGGATCAAGCGCGTCGCGTAGCCCGTCCCCTAAAAAGTTGAAAGCAAACATGATGAGGAACAGTGCCAACGCTGGGAATAAGGCTTGATAGGGATAGGCGCGGATTGCCTTAGAACTCTCCGAGATCATCGCGCCCCAACTGGGCGTGGGCGCATTCACGCCCAACCCAATGAAACTCAAGAAGGCTTCGTAGCGAATGTAGGCAGGGATGGTCAGGGTTTCGGCAACGATGATGGGACCCAAAATGTTGGGGAAGATGTGCTGACTAACGATGCGCCAACGGTTCACCCCAATGGCGCGGGCAGCTTCTACATATTCCATCTCGCGCACTGCCAACACTTGCCCGCGCGTCAAGCGCGACAAGCCCATCCACGAGGTGATCCCAATCCCCACGAAGATGAACAGAATCCCGCCGGTGTTGCGGTCAATTTCACCAATTGCCGCCGCAAAGTCGCTCACGTTGGCACTTCCGCTGAAGCTGGTACGGAAGAACGCCATCAACAGAATGATGAGCAAGATAGTTGGGAAGGCGTACATCACATCGACCACGCGCATCATGATGTTATCCACGCGCCCGCCAGCGTAGCCTGCCGTTAACCCCCATGCCAAGCCCACAATCAAGCTGACGAACGGTCCCACGAACGCCACCGCCAAAGAGATGCGTGCGCCAAAGATCAAACGACTGAGCATGTCGCGCCCAAGATTGTCCGCACCTAATGGGTAATCGTTGCTCACGGTGACATAGCCCCCGTCTTGCTCACGCAGACGTAGCACGTTGTCATTGACCGCAACTTGGGCGGTATACTCCACTTGAATGACTTCGCCTGTGGAGGACTGGGCGATCACCGTCCCAGCATCAACCGGCTTGAGCAGGGCAAAGCGATCAAGCAGGATTTCCCATGAATCATCTAGGGTGTAAATCTCAATGTTGCCCTTCGTGACATTCACCGTCTCCCCTTCAACATAAGCGGTTCCGCTCATGATCGAGGTGACTTCCCCTAGTTCTGGGTGACGCGCCAAGACCTGCCCATTTTCTACCGCCTGTGCCCCCTCAACGAGGATTTCCCATTCGGCAAAATCCTCCAACGCCACTGTTTGGGCGGCGGCTTTCATGCTGGGGAACAAGTTGATGAGCCATTCGGGGGCAGCGTTGTTCTCCTCCAAGACTTGATACTTGTAATCGCGCGGTGCCAAAGCAGGCGCAAAGAACGCGATCAGCACGTTGATGATGATAATCACCAGACCAAGCATGGCGGCACGATTGCGACGCAGACGCTTGAAAGCATCCATCCAGAGGCTTTCGCCACGCTTGCGTTCGGGTTCTATTTGGGCAACTTTCACATTTCGAGCCATCGTTAAAGTGTCCTTTCGTTTTAGTCGTAGCGAATACGAGGGTCTAGCAAGGCGTAAACAATATCAACAAACATATTGGCAAGCACCAAGAAAAACGCATACAGCAAAATTGTCCCCATAATCATGGGGTAGTCGCGGTTGGTCACGCTGGTGATGAAGTTGTCCCCCAAGCCGGGAATTTGGAAGATGCGCTCGGTGACGAACGAACCCGTCACCAACGCTGCCAACAGCGGACCCAACACGGTGATAACCGGGATGAGCGCGTTGCGCATGGCATGCACGAGGATGACCACCCGTTCTGCTAAACCCTTAGCGCGGGCAGTGCGAATGTAGTCCTCATTCAAGACTTGTAACAAGCTGGCGCGGGTGAGGCGAGCAATCAAAGCGGACTCTGCGAAGCCCAGCGCGAACGAGGGCAAGATGAAGTGCTTGAACTCTCCCCAACCGGTGATGGGCAACCAAGGCACACTGATGGCGACCACCTGTAACACCGGCCCCAAGATAATCACGGGAACAGATACCCCTAAAATGGCAACACTCATCGCCAAGTAGTCAATATTGGTGTTGCGGTTGATGCCCGCCAAAATGCCCAACGGCACGCCAATCACCACCGCGACCAAGATGGAAGCCAAGCCTAACTGGGCAGAAACGGGAAGCTGATCGCGGAAGTAGTCGTTCACGCTTTGGCTTCGAGATTCATACGACGGACCAAAGTTCATCCAGCGTAAGGTGGCGGGTGCGCCGATGATGGTCGCGGTAGTGGGGTTCGCCTCGTCA
>CAIRDJ010000130.1 GCA_903877335.1 uncultured Chloroflexota bacterium
AATGGCTTGCGTGAGGGCATGGCTAAGATGCTCAAGCAAGCGTACCTTTTCTGCAAGCGTCATCTGTGCGGTAAGTTGAACGGCTTGGTCATAGAGAGTCATCAGTCTTTCCTCATCTCATTTCGTGAATATAGATCAAAGTCTATCACAAGAAGAGAGCGAGTGAAAACATATCCCCCCACTGCGAGACAACGCAGGCGAGGGGATGCCCACTAAGCGGAGAGGCTCATGCGCTTGAAGATTGCTTCAGGGAGGGCGCGGATGATGAGCATGATATATCGCCAGAATGAGGGAGTATAGACCACCCCTTCCCCACGCTTCATCGCGCGGTAGATGTGTTCACCCACCAATGACGGGTGCGCCATCAATCGCCCACGCTTGAGATGTGCGGTCATGGGCGTGTCAATCAAGCCCGGCTTGATGGTGATAACCTGTACGCCTGCTTTCGCCAAGCGGTTGCGTAACCCACTGACGAACGCGGTCTTTGCCGCCATTGCCGAGCCATAAACGTAATTGCTGGCGCGTCCGCGATCCCCTGCCACCGACGAGATCACGGCGATCACCCCGCGCTTTTGCGCTTCCATGTAGTTGGCGGTGTGGGTTAAGAGCGAAGCGGTGCTGGTGAAGTTGGTCATCAGTTCGCTGGCGAGGTAGTCTACATCGGTTTGTGCGCGAGTTTGGTCGCTGAGCGTGCCGTGCGCAATGAAGACCGCATCCACACCCTCTAAGGCGGTGATGGCGCGTTGGAGCAATGCCTCATGCTGACTGAGGTCGTTCAAGTCGGCAAGGTAGGTTTCGGTTTGTTTGGCACCGTGCGTTTGCAAATCATGGGCAACGCTACCGAGTTTGGGGACGCTTCGCCCCACGAGATAGAAACGCGCCCCATCTTGGGCGAAGTGTCGCATGGTTTCGTGGGCAATGGCAGAAGTTGCGCCCAATACAAGAATCTTTAGCATCTGGCTTTCCTCAATCATTTGGCGTTGATCCGTCGCCAGAACGACGACGAGAATTTAGGATCAATGAACGGAACGAACGTTTCCCAATTTGGGAAGCTCTTACGAAATGCCGCGCCGGACATGCGAGCATCTTTAGCGGGATACAGTGCGCCATTCACGGCGAACACAATTTCATCCAACTGGTTTAAGAGTTGAAGCGTGGTTTCCCCCTTGAAGGCGAAATCAATCGCCAGCGTCACCCCTTCACGTGGGAAGGACAACATGCCCGGTGACTGTAACGTTCCGAAGGTCTTAAACACAATCAAAGGGGAGGCTTGCCCCGAACGAACAATCATGCGGAAAATCTCTTTCACGTGGTCATAACCATCTTGATAGGGCACGACCAATTGGTATTGCACGAAGCCGTTCTTGCCGTAAAGATAATACCAATCCGATGCCACATCCAACGGATAGAAGAAGCTGTGATAGGGCTTGACGGAACGGCGCACGGGGAAGACTTGCTTGTGATAGAACAGCTGATTGAAGATGCTCGTCGTTACGTTGTTGACCGTGAAGTTTGGGAAATCGAAGGGCACAGGCAGAATCGGCGGGAAGCGGTGGGGTTTGTCCACCCCCAAAGGCGGATCAAAGAACTCGCCACGGTTGAACACCCCACGCCCAAAATTGTCGCCCCCGGCGGTGCAATCTAGCCAACTGACCGAGTAGGTGTAATGGGTGGACAGGCGCGACAGCTCAAAGAAATCATCAATCCCGTTGAACTGTAAATCTTCAGAATCAATCAAGTAACTGGGGATGCGCTTCAGTTGAAACTCCGCCCACAAGATCAAGCCGGTTAGCCCTAGCCCGCCAATGGTGGCACGGTAGTAGTCGCTGTTTTGCGTGGGCGAACACATCAAGCGTTCACCGTCGGAGCGCAACAACTCAAAACAGGTGACATGTCGCCCAAACGTGCCGTCCTTGTGGTGGTTCTTGCCATGCACATCATTGGCAATGGCACCCCCCAACGTGACGAACTTGGTGCCCGGCGACACCGGCAAGAACCAACCGTGTGGCACCACCAACTCTAGGATTTGTGCCAACGATACGCCCGCCTCACACCGCAGGATGCCATTCACACGGTCAAACGCAATGAAGCGGTTGAGCGCGGTGGTATCCAAGAGCGTGCCACCTTCGTTCAAGCACGAGTCCCCATAGCTTCGCCCTAACCCAAACGGCAACAGACTGGTCTGGTATTCATCCAAGCGGGGCAACTGGTCAAGCCAGTGCAACCGAACAATCTGTTCTGGCGTTGCTTTGGGGTATCTTCCCCAAGAAGTATAGCGTTTTGTACCGTACATGTTGGTTCTCTTTTCTTGAACAACCCCTAACAGTATAGAGAAGGACAGGAGTAATTAGTAGAGATACAGCAAGACCAAGATGGCACTGCCCCACAAGAATAAACATACTTGCAGCGGACGATCCGCATACAAGACATCCGTGGGGTCGCCCCCCAACCCAGCTACATGAATGAGATACATATACCGAAAGAGCGCGTAATACACAAACGGCACGGTGAGCAACATGGTTTGATGGGGCACCAGCAAGGTTTGGGATTCAATGGCATAGAACGTATAGGCAAGGGCGGTTGCCGTCACAATGAAGCGCAAGAGATCATCCAGCAAAGGGAGGGTGTAGTCTTTGAACGAAGCCCGTATCTTGGTGGCATCATCGCCCAGTTGGATGAATTCCTGCCGACGCTTGCCGATAGCCAAGAACAGCGAGAGAAGCCCCATGCACACATACAAATAAGGGGAGAAGTTGCTCACTGAGATCACCACCACGCCTGCAACCACGCGCAAGATGAAGCCTCCGGAAATGGCGAAGATGTCCAAGATGGCGACGGACTTCAACCCGAAGCTATAGGCAAGGTGTAAAGCGAGATACGCCATCAAGGTATAGCAGAAAGCAGGTTCTAAGAACCACGCCCCCACCAACGCCACGCTGGGCAGGATGATCGACGCGGTGATTGCCATCGGCACGGGCAAGCGCCCAGAGGCGATGGGACGGAATTGTTTTTTGGGATGCAGGCGGTCACGCTCGACATCCACCAGATCATTGATGAGGTAGATGGTGCTGGCGGAAAGGGAAAGCAAGACAAAGCCCATACAAACTTGGAGCAACGCAGAAAGATTGACCAATTGTCCGTCGAAAACAATGGCAGCAAAAATGAACATATTCTTTGCCCATTGTTTGGGGCGCATATTTTCAAGGAGTGCTAGAAGGGATACCATACGCAGAACCGTTAGCCTGTTGAATGTACCCCCAAGCCTACACCAATCCCCAAAATTATCGTAGTGATGTTTCTCACTCCGCGCCGCTTTGTCAGCGGTAGAGGTCGTGCAGGAATTGGCGCGTTACGGCTTTCAAGGGGGGACGTTTACCAGCTTTTAACTTGACCAACGCGCGATCGACAGGAGGCAAGTTGATGCAATGAAATTTTATCGCTTTTCTTGAGTAGCCCGTTCAAGACATTCAAGAAATATTTGCCACCGTGGTGGACTGGATGGCACACTTTAATGAGTGACAATGCGAGGTCTACGTTGTAGTTCTTGAAGGGTCTTGGTCCCTACCGCCCGCGCATAATTAAAAGGATTCTTGCGATATTCAGACCATGTGCCGTGTATTTGGTTGAAGGTCAGGGCGTGCTCTGGGAATGTCAGTGCCAGTGCCTCTATCTGTGCAATGTGCAAATCATGGTAGAAGGGACTGGCAATCGTCCCGCGCGAATCGTATTGTGACCAGAAGCCCAGATCATACCGTTCGAGCTGTGCGATCAAGGTCAGCAAGGTGCGCTCCAGTGCGTTCACATAGCTGGGGATCGGGTCTAGTTGCACAAAGTCAACCAAGCCATACAGCGCAAAAATCCACCCATTGAGCACAATGGACATCAGATTTTGTGGGAACTCATCCAAAAATAGTTGCTCGCCATCCCCCCAATAGCGTGCTGTACCCCCGTCTTCTACTGCAACCAACATCAAATCTAGGGCGCGTTGTGCGCTGTCCTGATAGACATTTTTCCCCGAGCGGACGAACACACGTAATAAGAACGATGCCGCTTCTCCCTGAGTCGAAGCTGAATACGGAACAAGACGATCTTGCGGGATGCGCCAGTCAAAAGAGGACGACCACCCTCCTTGTGCGTCTTGCTGTGCGACAAGCCAATCGACAAGGATTTGTGCTTGCTTCAAGTGATAAATGTCTCCGTGTGCTAACCATTGTTCCCAGTGTCCCAAGCCCTTCTGAATCACGGTAGTCGGCATGACAACCCCCGCACCTCGCCCATCACGGTCAAGAGGCAAGCCATCGGAGTCATACTCCCCTTTCCAGAATGCCTTGTGTGACAGGTCAATGTAGTAGCCATGCACCTCGTGGGGGCGATACTGCTTGCCTAGCGACTGTGACACAGGCTCGTAACGCATTTCGTAAAACATTTTGAAGCCACGACGTAGCAATTCGCTGTACTCACCTAAGCGTTGATTCATCATTGTGAAGCCCCCAACGTACTATCTTGTGTGCGCTCAATGAAACGATTTTGGCTGAATAACCTATAGGTAGACGGGGTGCACCCACGCCAAGCGTCAAAGCGTGTCACCGTCCGCGCATCCAAGCCAGGTGGAGGTGGCACAGAACGCGCAGGTTTAAGTTGGAGAATGATCCAACCTGTCTAGTCTCTTTAGCGTATTCTATACCAAGATAGCAGATTCGGTCGAAAACGCAAAGGCATGGACCTTCACCGTCGAAATTTTCGAAATTAGTGCTTGTTACAATCGTCGCGGGGAGCCAACACTAAACAATGGGTATGGCTCGACTGGGAGATCATGGCACATGGCAGAAAAATCGGTGTCGAATTTTGCACGAAAGGTTAATGGTGCGTCGCCAAACCCTTGACCGAATCATTATAATCAAAGTTTGAGCTACATCTTTTTTTGAGAAGAGGATTCATCATGACAGCAGTCTTAAAAGTGGGGTTGATTGGTTGTGGCAATGTGGTGAGCTATGGGCATCGTCCTGCGTTGACCACACTCCCCGATGTGGAGTTGGTGGCGGTGGCAGACATCACCCCCGCCCGTTTAGAGATCGCCAAGCAATGGTTCGGGTTGGCGGATGAAAACCTGTATGCCGATTATCGCGCGGTGTTGGCGCGGGCGGATGTTGACGCGGTGGTGGTGACAGTGCCCCAACAGTTTCGCCGTCAAATCGTCTTGGATGCATTCGCCGCGGGGAAGCACGTCTTGAGCGAAAAGCCGATTGCCGATTCTCCTGCGGTGGCGGATGAGTTGTTGCAGGCGGCAGAAGCAGCAGGGTTGTGTTTCGGCATGGTACACAACTACCACTTCTTGCCTGAGTATCGCCAGATCAAGCAACTGTTGAGCGCGGACACCATTGGCGAGGTGCGCGTGGCAACCTTGCAATACATGAGCGTGATTGATTATCCGGGCGCAAAAGAATATGCTGCCGATTGGCGACACCAATTGACCGCCGGGGGTGGCGTGTTGATGGACATGATCCACGCGGTTTATCTGGCGGAATGGTTGCTGGGGCAAGAAGCGCAACAGGTGCAAGCCTTTGTGGACGCGCCCGAATATGCCCACCGTCAACCCAAAATTGAAGACTTGGCATTGGTACAGATCGCCTTCCCCAAAGGCTACGCCACCATTCACATGGGTTGGGGCGAGGGCGTGGGTGGGGTGGACATCACCGGCGCGGAGGGGCATATCCGTCTGCACTACAAGGACTACCAAACCAGCGGATTCAACCAACCCATTGAACTTTACAGCGTCGATAAATCGTGGAAGCGCACCGATCACGCGCTGGAGAACTTGCCCACCCACATGGATAACATCGCCCGTTCATTCACCCAACTGTGGGCAAACTTTGCCGATGCCATTCGTGACGGCACTCCCATGATGGCACCGGCAAGCGCGGGCAAGCGTGCGTTGGAGCTTGCGCTGGGGGCATACCTAAGCGGGGTGAGCGGACGCACCATCACCCTTCCATTGCCCACCGATCATCCCGTCTACCTGAAGGGATTGTTGGGCATGGCAGAAGCAGAGGTGTGGGAACACAGTACCACCAAGCGCGTGGGCATTTTCGGCTTGCGCGGATAATTCATGTAAAATCGGGTGGGGGAGAGCTTCCCTCACCTCTAGCACACACATAGGAGATGCTCACCGTGAAAGCCGATTTAACCTATTCCAGTTATCTACACCTAGAAGACCTCTTGAATGCACAGCATCCCCGTTCAGCCGATGGACAGGTTGAACACGATGAGATGTTGTTCATCATCATTCACCAAGTCTATGAACTGTGGTTCAAGCAGATACTCCACGAATTGGATTACATGATGGGGTTGCTCCGTCAACAAGATGACATTCGCGCGGTTCACACAGTGCGTCGCGTCTTGACCATCCTTAAGACGGTGGTCACGCAAATTGACGTGTTAGAGACCATGACTCCCCTAGAGTTCAATTCGTTTCGGTCATATTTAGAAGCATCGAGCGGATTCCAGTCAGCGCAGTTTCGCCAGTTAGAATTTGCGTTGGGCTACAAACGCCTCGCCATGCTCCAGCATTTCACCCCCGATACCCCCACCTATGCCCAGCTTGAGCAACGTTTTGCGCAACCCACGCTGTGGGACGCTTTCTTACACTACCTCGCCCAGAAGGGTTATGCCGTGCCAACCGAATTGCTTGAGCGCGATGTCACCCAGATGGTGACAGCACATGAAGGGCTACAGGCGATCTTGATTGAGGTCTATCGTACTGACCCCCAAACCGCGCAATTGTGCGAGTATTGGGTGGACTTGGACGAAGGCTTACAGGAGTGGCGGTATCGGCATGTGAAGATGGTAGAACGCACGATCGGCACGAAGATGGGAACGGGTGGCTCGGCAGGGGTGGGATATTTGCAAACTACGCTCAAGCCGTTCTTCCCCGACTTGTGGATCATCCGCTCGGCATTTTGATGGAACCCCAAGTCAGAAGGGTAACGGTGTCGTGCGGTAAGTCGCGTGGGTCAATGCTCCCATCCCGTTCACCAACCCCATGGCAGTATTCGGATGCTCACAATAGCCCTGTGAAGTGGTCAGGCTATCGGGCGCAGGCAAGTTCAAACACTCCCAAAAAGGTTGTTCTACTATCTGCTTACAGTCCTATTTTCACCACGCCCCACACTAGCGCACATCCTACCCCCAACAGAACCCCACCAACGATGAGGGCGGAACGGTTTTGCTCGTGCGAAAGTTCTTCATCTGCGAATAATTGGATATGGTGGCACGTTAAACAATGACGCGCCTTCACCCCCAAGAAGGGGTCTGGACGGAAAAAGCGAAAACCACGCCGAAAGATCAGGGGCATGAACCGACTAATGATGCCCCATTCAAACAGCGTCCCGCCACAGATCAAACACGGGTGAGCATCGGCACGCACTTCGTAAAAATCGTCAGCTGGGTTCATCGCTTCTAACTAGATTCCTTCTTCACCCATTCATCTTCGGCAAACTATTAGGATAGACGAATGCAGATCATCCAATCAATAAGCAAGATAGGGCAATCATGACCACCCCATCCAACAATCTCCTACCTAGCTGGGCACGTTCTTGAAGAATACGCCCGACAAGGGGGGAAGGGTGAGATTTAAGCTATGGGCATAGCCATTGTGAGGGATGGACTCTGCCACCTTTGAGCCTAAGTTGCCCATGCCACTCCCCTTGTACAGGTCGGCATCACTGTTCAAGACTTCTGCCCAGATGCCACTACGGGGCACGCCCACCCGATAGCCCAAGCGCGGGATGGGGGTGAAGTTGAACACGCACAAGATATAATCCCCGTTGCTTTCTCCGCTACGCAAGAAGGACAAGGCACTGTTAGAGGCATCGTTGGCATCCACCCAATTGAACCCTTCTGGGTCAAAGTCGAGTTCGTGCATGGCAGGCTCTTCTTTGTAGAAGCGGTTGAGGTCGCGCACGAGGGCTTGTACGCCTTTGTGAAAGAGGGAGACATCGGTGACGAACCATTCCAGACTAGCGCGATGATTCCACTCTGGGCGTTGGGCAATTTCTCCACCCATAAAGAGGAGTTTCTTGGCAGGCAATGCCCACATATACATGAACAGCAGACGCAAGTTAGCGAATTGTTGCCACTCATCCCCCGTCATTTTGTTGATGAGTGACCCCTTGCCATGCACCACTTCATCGTGAGAAAGGGGCAGGACAAAGTTTTCATTGTAGGCGTATAGTCCGCGAAAGGTCAGTTTATTGTGGTGATATAGGCGATAGATGGGGTCTTTGCTGAAGTATTGCAAGGTGTCGTGCATCCACCCCATATCCCACTTCATGCCGAAGCCTAATCCGCCAATGTAGGTTGGGCGCGAAACCATCGCCCAAGCGGTGGATTCTTCGGCGGTCATTTGAATATCAGGGTAGCCTTCATAGATGGCTTGGTTCAAATCACGCAAGAACGCAATCGCCTCTAGGTTTTCGTTGCCCCCATATTGATTGGGAATCCACTGCCCATCCTGTCGGGAGTAATCCAGATACAACATGCTGGCGACGGCATCCACACGAATACCATCAATGTGATAGTAATCAAACCAGAAGAGCGCACTGCTAATTAGGAAGGCGCGGACTTCATTGCGCCCATAGTTGAAGATGCTACTCTTCCAATCCGGATGAAACCCCTTGCGCGGGTCTTGATGCTCATAGAGGTGCGTGCCGTCAAAGTAGCCCAAGCCATGTTCATCGGTGGGAAAGTGCGAGGGCACCCAATCCAGAATGACCCCGATCCCGTTTTGATGCAGGCAATCCACCAAGTACATGAAATCTTGAGGCGTGCCGTACCGACTGGTTGGGGCAAAGTAGCCAGTAGATTGATACCCCCATGAGCCATCATACGGATGCTCCATGATCGGCATGAACTCTACATGGGTGAAGTTCATCTCAACCAGATATTGCACCAACTCCACTGCCAGTTCCCGATAGCTTAATGGGCGGAAACCGTCAGCGGTGCGTCGCCAACTGCCTAGATGAACCTCATACACCGAATGGGGAGCACGCAAGCTGTTGCGCTCTTTGCGCGTTGCCATCCATTTTTGATCGTTCCAGTCATTTTCTAAGGAGTGCACGACCGAAGCGGTCTTAGAGGGCACTTCAGCATAAAAGGCGTAGGGGTCTGCCTTGTCCACTTTGTAACCGCTGTGGCGCGATTGAATGTGATATTTATAGACTGCGCCAGATTGAATGTTGGGGATGAACCCCGCCCAGATGCCACTAGCACCCACGGCATGCAAGGGACTGGCACCCACTTTCCAACCGTTGAACGAGCCAATCACCGCGACATAGTGTGCATTGGGTGCCCAAACGGCAAAGTGTACGCCCTCTTGCCCATCCACTTGGGCGAGGTGTGCGCCCAGCTTTTGATAGGCACGAAAGTATCGCCCTTCGCCAAACAAATAAAGTTCATCGGCGGTGAACCATTCAGGATATAAAACAGTGGAATTGGTCATGGCACGTCACCCTTCTTGTAAGTGAATTAACTTATAAAAACACCAGTAATCTTAACGTACATGGTAGTTAAGTTACTGGTGTTGGGCAAGGCAAAATGTTCTTACACGGCAAAACTAAGCGGAGGGATACAGGCTCTTATACCATTCGATGTATTCAGGAATGCCACGATCAATCGGATAGGAGGGAATGTAACCGATCAGGTCGCGTGCTTTGTCCACTTTGAGCGTGCCACGGAAGGGCATGAGGTTGTCGCGTTCGACAAAAGTCATTTGCACTTTGGGGAATTGTTCCTTGACGATGAGCGCCAAATCCAAAATGGTGCGCGATTCCCCATAGGTCAAGTTGAAAATTTGGTTGAGGGCGTTCTTGGTTTGCATCGAAGCAACCACCCCATTCACCAAATCTTGAATATAGGTGAAGTCCAAAAACTCTTGACCATCCCCATCAATACGGAGGGTTGCCCCTTGCAAGGCACTCTCGATGAAAATTTGCCCCACGCGCCGACTGACGCAACGTTGCCCATACAAGGCAGAAGGGCGAATAATCGTATAGGGCAAGCCAAACACTTGGTTATAGGCAATGACCATTTTTTCCCCTGCCAGCTTTAACGCCCCATAAATCCCGAGCGGGTTGAGGGGGTAGTCCTCGTCTACACTGGGGGTTTCAAAGTTGCCATACACCATGCTGGAGGAAAAGAAGATGAACTGTTCCACCACCCCACGCGCCGCATCAAGTGAGTTTTCTAGCGTGCGGAGGGAGTGGTCAAAGGTGCTGTGGGGGTCTTTGTTGGAACGGTTGGCGTGCGAAACCGCGGCAAGATGCACCAAGACTTGGGGCTTCAACTGGGCGATGTGATAGGACATGGCATGATACTCGCGTGCGTCTTGGACGATCAACGGAATATTGTGCTGTTCGAGCAGTTCCATGCGTTGGCGAATGATGCGCAAATACAGGTCGCGGTTGTGCATGCTTGGATCAGCTGAGGTGATCGCACCCAAGTTATTGACTTGTAAGCCGTCAATCACGGTGACATGTGCGCCACGCTTCTTGAGATCAATGGCGAGGTTATGCCCAATGAACCCTGCCCCGCCGACGATCAACACGCGACGATTTTCAATAGGGAAATCAACCATCTTAGACAAACTCCTTGAGAACACGCTTAAATTGGTCAGCGATGTAATCCATATCTTCGGTATTCAAATGTTGCCCCACCGGCAAAGCGATCGACTGATAGCTAATGCGTTCGGCGTTGGGGTATTGTCCAGCCGTATCACCATACTTGTTCTGGTAGTATTCAAATTGGGGTATAGGCTTGGGGTAGTAGATGCTAGTGCCCACGCCAGCGGCGTTGAGCGCAAGCGCGATGTTGTCGCGCTGGTCGCGTAGTTCATCGGGCAACACAACCGATAGGCAGTAGTAGCTACTTTTCGTGTCGGGGCTTTGCGCGTCCAAGATGACCAAGCCTGTTGTGCCTTTAAATAAACCCGCCTTCAAACGTGTGAAATTTGCCTCACGGATGGCAATAAAGCGATCAACCCGTTTGAGTTGACTACGCCCCAACGCGGCTTGCATCTCACTCATGCGGTAGTTGCTACCGGCTACGGTGACTTCATACTTGCCGGGAATCTTGCGTTCGTTGTGCTGGCGATCCACCCCATGAGCGCGTAAGTGTGCGGACTGGGTGGCGGTAGTTTCGTTCTTGGAAAGGTACATGCCCCCCTCCCCTGTGGTGATGTGTTTGGCAGGGTAGAACGAAAAACAACCAACATCGCCAATCAAGCCCACGTGCGTTCCTTTGTAGGTTGCACCCAACGACAGCGCACAATCTTCGATTAGGATCAGGTTGTGTTGCTTGGCAATCTGGACAATCGCATCCATCTCCGCCGGAATCCCGTTGAAATGAACTACGCTAATTGCCTTAGTGCGTGGGGTGATCTTTTGGGCGATCTGTTCGGGAATCATGTTGCCCGTTTCAAGATAGCAATCCACGAAGACAGGGGTTGCCCCAGCGATCTCCACCGCGCTGACGGTTGCCACGTGCGATTGTGCCGGCACAATGACCTCATCCCCTTCGCCCAAGCCAAAATACCAACTGGCAAGGTGGAGCGCAGTCATGCAAGAGTTGACGGTGACAGCATAGCCCCCGCCCACATACTCAGAAAATTCTGTTTCAAAGGATTTACAGTTTGGTCCGTGGGTGAGGATATGCCCATTCAGGACTTCGAGAACCGCCGCCCGATCTTCATCGGTAATGTCGGGGCGACCAAAAGGGATAGTACGTTCGGGTTGTGCTGTCATAGGTAAACAACTTCAACTTGTTTTGCCAGTTTAATGGATTCATCGACTGCAATACACAGACTGACCCCATCTAAAAAGATTTGAGAGTCCCATGAATCACCCGCAACAATAGCGGAAACGAAACTTGAAAACAAGTCTGCTTTGTGAATCGGGAGCGGGTTCAGGTCAATTGAGCTGGCATGAACCGCTTCGTCGCGCGTGAGATGCAAGCGTGCGCCTTCGTCATCATAGATGAAGGTGGCGCGAGAGCCGAAGATACGCAAGACGTGATGATGCCGATGCACACAACCGAAGTTAGCATTGAGGCGCATCACACAACCGCTAGGGGTTTGCATCACCCCACTGGTGAAATCCGCATAGCGGAAGGGAGTATCGCGCGTGACAATGCGGTTGCCCAGCGCAAAGACATGTTGCGGGCGTTCCCCCAATATCCACAGCATCAAGTCCATCATGTGCACGCCGCCGCCCAATGTCACCGAATAATCGGGAGCTTGGGAACGCCACCCCGTCGTGATCTTATGCACTCGCCCATACAAATATTCACCGTCGATGCTGTAAATCTCGCCAAAGGTGCCCTGCTCTACGGTTGCCTTGAGCCACCGATACAAGGGCGCAGTCCGCAAAATCACATTGGTGGCGAGTTTGACGCGCCCGCCATGCTGGTCTAGCTCATGCTTGAGGTCACGCAGTTGGGCGGTGGTCAGCGCGATGGGCTTCTCGACGAAAACGTGTTTGCCGTGTTGCAAGGCAAGTTTAGCGTGTTCGTAGTGGTCATCATCAAAAGAGGCAATCACCACCAGATCAAGATCAGGATGAGTTAAAACCGCGTCGGCATGCTCGGTAACAAAGGGCACGTCCAGTTCATCGGCAAGCGATTGTGCCTTCGTCAGGGTGTGATCGCACAGGGCGGTCAGTTGCACATGAGGAGACTGTTTGGCACGGCGAGCATGTTGCTCCCCAATGCCCAAGCCAACCACCCCAACTCGTAACGGGAGTGTCATCAAGTTTAGTCCTCTCGGTTAAGGCGACGATAATCTTCAAGCGTGTCCACCGTCCACACCTTTTCAGCGAGGGTGTCATCTCCGCTGTGATGGTTGTAGATGGCGTACTGGTCGGCATGATTATAAAACACTTGGGTGACATGTTCGCGCTCGGACTCGGTGAGGTTGGACGTATCGAACTGTTGAAGGGTGCGCGTGCGGATGATCTCAACGCTGTTCCCTTTGGGGAAGCTACGCGGAAAAACATTGGTGATGAGATCGTAGTTTCCTTCTGTGAAGGGGAGCATATCCGTGATGATGCGTGGCTCAAACAGCGGGCTATCGCCAGAAACGCGCACCACCCAATCGGCAGGATAGATCATCGAAGCAGTTTGAAAGCGTGCCAAGACATCATCCAGCTCCCCACGAAAAACCGCATACCCCAACCATCCCACGTACAATGCCAACGGGTCATCACTTGCCAGATCGCTGGTGAGCAAGACGATATGTTGGGCGGGGATACATTCGGTGAGGCGATCTAGCACCCCCTTGACCATTGGTTGCCCACGAAATGGGGCAAGCATCTTGCCCGGCAAACGGTTAGAACTCATCCGCGCTTGCACGAAAACGCGATAAGGTAAGTGTGTCATCATGTGGGTTACTCCTGTTGTGGATGGCTTGACCAACCATGCAAGACATATTGACTATTGATGAGGCGAAAGCCCATGCTCTCATAAAGGCGACACGAGGGGATATTGGCAACCTGTGTGCCCACTTGTAAATGGGCATGGGTGGGGTGATAGGTTTGGATGAAATGCTGGAGCAACGCCCGCCCCACGCCCCGCCCTTGATGGGTTGGCGAAACGGCGATCAGGTCAATGATGCTCACCCGTTCACCGTGATGGGTGCTTTCGATTACGGCGTTAAACCCCACCACTTCGCCGTTAATGAGGGCGACGTACAACGCATCTCCGCGTGTGCCGTTCAAGTAGTTGGCAATCCATTCACGCTTGATGGAATTGGCTAAACCATCCCGTAGGGTATCATCCAGATGGAAGCGCGAATACTTGAAACTCGTTTCGGCAATGCGTAACACTGGCTCAACCCACGCGCTTTGATCCTCAAAACGCATCACCTGTATATCAGATGATAAACTGTGAATGATGGGGGGTGTCCATTCAAATTGCACATTGACATCCACCACGCGCAAGATGCCACTTAGGGCACGTAGGATAACGGTCTGGCGCGTGTCTAACTTGGCGAAGTAGAAGGCGTTAGGATGGGCAACTTGATGCTCAAGCAAGGGCTGAATATCTGCTGTATCCGTCACCTTAAGCCGAAAGACCTCCCTCTCAAAGAGCGTTGATAGCCACTGGTCAATGTTGATTTCCATAAATACCCTCACAGTTTATGTGTATCGTTGGTAGACTACACTATTACAACTTAGCCAATGCTGAATGGATGTGCTTGTTTATGTCGCCTTTTTCATTGACATCCCTCAACCGAACATTAATTGTCGCCGAAATCGGGAACAATCACGAGGGGAATATTTCCGTCGCCAAAGAGATGGTTCATGCTGTAGCAGAATCGGGCGCGGATGTGGTGAAGTTCCAAACGTTTCAAACTGCCTACTTCATCAACCCCGAAAACGAAGCCCGCTATCAACGCCTGAAGGGCTTTGAACTGAGCTACGATCAATTCGCAGAATTGGCAACATTGGCGCGTTCGCTTGGTTTGATGTTCATCTCCACCCCGCTTGATCTGGATTCTGCCAT
>CAIRDJ010000131.1 GCA_903877335.1 uncultured Chloroflexota bacterium
CATGTTTGTCATGTATTACAGTGGCTCTCCGGCGGGATATGTCGAGCTACAAAAGCTAGAGCAAAGCACAGAGATTATGTACTGTGGGCTACGCGAGCCATTCATTGGGATCGGGCTAGGCAAGCACCTGCTTAGTTACGGGGTGCAACACGCCTTCCAACAGGGGGCAGAGTGCATCACCGTGAGCACCTGCAACCTAGACGGACCCCATTCGCTGGAGAACTATCTCAAGCGTGGTTTTCAACCGCTATATACCACCGAACGCCCGATGCCCGATAAGGAATATATCATGTTGACGGCTAAGCAACGAGGCATCTACTAGCCCTCTTACAGCGTAAATTACAGGGCGAGGGAAGCTGCCCTGTTTTTTCGACCGCGACATCACGTGCATCTTGTCAAGCTCGCCACAACGGAAGCTCCGCTCGCTGGGGTAGTTGTTTTGGCAAACCTCGCACACTGCTGAATTCACCCCACATGACGCGACAATTGCGGTTTGAGTGCGTCTTAGTGATCGCCACCATGAAGCCCCAGACAGGGCTACTTAATAGATGTTAAACACGCTTGTCTAGCGGATGATGCCGTAGAACCAGTTGCCACGGTCGGTCTCATCCGTGCTAAAAAAGAATTGTATTAACAAGGTGACGGCTTCGCCAAAACTCACCACGTTATCCCCGTTGATGTCTAGCTGTAGCCAAATTTGTTTTAGCTCCTCTGGGGTGTAACGGTGATTGTGTGAGCGCAGGAAGATTTGATATTCCCTGAAGGTGATGTGCCCGTTCCCATCCACATCAAGTAAATCAAAGAGGGCAAAGATCCACTCCTCAAACGCATGGCGGATGTCCGCATCGTCGCGCATGTCATACGCCATGACAACCCAGTTCAAGAACTCCTCGCGCGTTATTACGTCGTCAAGGTTTGAATCTGCCAACGTAATCAAAAGTTCCCAATGCCTAGTATTGACTGCCATCAAGGATTGATAGGCAAGTGAGGTGGGACGAACCCCCAAGATGTTGCACATGCGCTCAATGGAGGAATGAAAGTCGTTAAATTCGATGAGGCCATTTTGGTCAACATCATAGGCATCAAAGAGGTGATTGATCTTCTTCGCAAAAAAGTCTGTCACGATCATGCTGTATTCACGCCTGCTTACGAACGGTCAAAACGTGAGGGAGTATAACACAAAAACACAACGGCACAGGTGCCTGTGCCGTTGTCAAGTGCGAATGAGCATGCTCAATATGGGTGCCGAACGAGCAGGTTAATATTTCGGTTGGGTGGGGTCAATCTCATCTGACCATGCGAGAATCCCGCCCGTCACGTTGACTAGCTTGTTGGTGTAGCCCACCACGCGCAGGAACTCAATCACGTCTGCGCTACGCTTGCCACTGCGACAATGCACGATGACCTCGCGGTCATTCGGGATTTGTTGAATGACGGTTTCGGCTAGGCTTTCGCGCCCCGCCAACACGCTATTTTTAGCCGCTTCAATGTCCGGTTTGGGCAACCGAACGGTGCCCTCGATGGCGGAGATTGCCCACTCTTCTGGATTGCGCACATCAAGAATATACAAGTCTTCGCCCGCGTCCATGCGTGCCTTCAACTCTACCACTGTGATGCTGTCCATCGCTTCCATCTTGAGCTTCTCGGCAACTTTGGTGACGCTCTCGAAGGTGCTGTGGTCATGCGCGGGCATCCCACAGAATTCTTCATAATCAAGCAGTTCCACTTGTTCGCGCGGAATCCCACACACGGGGCAGTTAGGGTCTTTGCGCACGCGGATCGTTTGGAATTCCATATCCAGCGCGTCATACAACCACATCCGCCCGATCATCGGATCACCCGCGCCCACGATCAACTTCACGACTTCGGTTGCTTGCATCGTGCCGATGGTGCCGGGCAAAATGCCCAGTACGCCCCCTTCAGCACAACTGGGCACCAACCCGGGAGGGGGTGGGGTGGGGAACATACAACGATAGCACGGACCGTGTTCTGCCCAAAAAACGCTGAGTTGCCCCTCAAAGCGGTAGATGCTCCCATACACGTTGGGCTTGCCCAGTTTGACGCACGCATCATTGACCAGGTAGCGCGTGGGGAAGTTATCCGTGCCGTCCACCACCACATCATAAGGTGCCATGATGTCCAGCGCGTTGTCCGACATTAACGGGACGTTGTACTTGTCCACTTGCACAAACGGATTCAAGTCCTTGATGCGTCTTTCTGCGCTGTCCAACTTAGACATTCCTACGGTGCTTTGCCCGTGAATGACTTGGCGTTGCAAGTTGGACTCATCCACCACGTCAAAATCCACCAACCCAATGCGCCCTACTCCGGCAGCGGCAAGGTACAACGCCAGCGGGCTACCCAAGCCACCCGTCCCAACAATCAAGACGCTACTTGCTTTTAGGCGTTCTTGCCCCTCGCGCCCCACGCTGGGCAAAATGAGGTGACGGCTAAAACGCTCGATCTCTTGCTTACTCAGTTCTGCACGCTGTTTAACAAGCGGTTCCATAGTGCCCTTACTTTCAGATAGAAGTGATACCAGTGGGGCTAGATCGCCCCCAATTGTCGGCGCAAAGTGTGGATGTCGGCGACACCGTAATTCACTTCGCGCGGGGTGAGCGTTGCGTCAAGGATGAAGGTTGTTGGCACGCTTTGTACTTGCCAACGGGTGGCAGCTTCTTGGTCTTGCGTGGCATCCACTTCCACCACCTGCACCTTGTTGCCTAACTCTATTTGTAGTTGACGTAAAGCGGGACGCTGTTGAACCTTGCACGGCATACATTGCGGAGTGGTGAAATAGACAATGATCGGGATTCCCTTCGTGACACCGCTCAACAGGGGGTCATGAGTTGATTGTTGCCCTACTTGACGAAGGTTCAACCAGCGATAGAGCTGAAAGAGGGCAAACCCGACGATAACCAGCGCAACGATAATGCCAAGACGTACTAACATGATCCCTTCCTATTCTAGTTTGCAGGGGCAGAAACGCCAAAACCAGGAACGCCAAGCCGATTCAATTGATAATACACCCAGCATCCCAAGCAAAAGTTCACCCAAAAGTTCAAGTTAGCCAGCGCGATCACCACCCACACCAGCGACCACCCCAAGACCATATTACCCATCAACAGGGCGACGGTTGCCCCTCCGTTGAAGAGTGCCCCCACCAGCATCGCGAAGCGGTGCGGTTGGGCGTGGTCAGGTTGCGGATTGGGCTTAATCCATCCCGCTTGTTTGATGAGCAAGTAGAACACGCGATAAGGGGCGAAAGGCAAATTGAGTGCCCCCAAAAGCTGGGCGACGGCGACGAAAGCCACTAACGCCCAAGCTGGCTTGCCGATCAAGAAGGCGACGAGCAAGATCAGAATGGTGAGGGCTTGCCCAGTTTTCAATCCGTTTTGGTCAACTTTAGTTTGTACTGCCATGTTGTGCGCTCCTTACGCGCCAACCCCGCCCGCAATGCTGGGGATAATACGAAGTTTGGCATCGCCTTCGAGCGCGGTTTCCACCCCGTTCAAAAAGCGGATGTCTTCCTCCCCTAGATAAACATTGACGAAGTTACGGAGGGTATCCCCTTCATAGATGTGTTGGCGCAGTTCAGGGTGTTGTGTCACCAGGTCTGCCAAAGCCTCTTTGACGGTTGAACCACTCACGGCGATGGTTGCTTCGCCATGCGTATAGGCACGAAGTGGGGTTGGAATTTTGATGCTTGCCATTTTTTTCTCCATTTGATGGACATTGTTATATAAAGACGGACACCTGTCCGTAGTGAAACTTACCCAGCGTCCCATGATATAACAGAACTCGTATACGTGAGACGGTCGTTTGAGCTATTCAACAGCGGTGAGGGTGATTTCTTCAAAAGCGGAGCGGTCGGGCTTGAGTTGCCAATTGCGGATATGATCGAGCTTTCCCGCTTGGACGGAAACGATGATGTACGCCATATTCACCCAAGCATGTTCAAGGTCATAGATTGAAGGTTGGGCGGGGTGGTCTGGGTGGCTATGGTAAAAGCCTACGATTTGTAATCCGCGTGCGTCTGCGCTATCTTCGACTTGCGTCCAGAAGTCGGTTGCCAAGCCCATGCGATGAAACTGTTCCTCAGTCGGAAAGGTGTTGTGCGCGGGGGCAATTTCGAGCACGGTTGCCAGATCGCCTTGCATCGTGCCCAATAGCAACCCACCCCCCTCATTGGGGTAGGCATCTTGCAGGTGTTTCACCATCTGGGCGAGGGTGGTTTGCGTGATTGAGGTGTTCATATATTCAACCTTCTTTAAGAGGATGTAATGCACTTTGAAACAGATAACTGATTAATCCATCTCAATTGTTTAATGAACCTAAACATAAACGATTCTTTGTTTTTTGTATATTTCTGAATTGCTTTACATCTGCCGTTATGTCTCTACTGAAGATAGCCGTGACTTCAGTGTCAAGGATGCTCGATATTCCGAGGCATCTGCAACGCGAATAAACTCAACAGGCTTACTAAACCTTTTAACCACTACAGTTTCAATCTCATCTAAAGTAACATTGAAAAACTCGCGTCTAGTATTAATCATGTTCAACCTGCGAGCCTCAAAGGCAGTATGTAATGCCCTTTCTAATGCGGGCGCATCTTCACTAAAGATCAACGCATGAACATCAAAGTTGAAAGGGA
>CAIRDJ010000132.1 GCA_903877335.1 uncultured Chloroflexota bacterium
CGTCAGTATCCTAACTGGGTGTCGTCACGCAACCTGGACAACAAAGCACCCGATGCAGTGGTGGAGGCGTTGATCGAAACCGTCACGCGCAATTATGACTTGGTGGCGCGTCATTATCACCTCAAGCGCGTCTTGCTGGGCTATGATGAATTGTTCGACTATGACCGCTACGCCCCCCTCGTCCTAGAAGCGGACGCATCTTCTGCTTTCTACACATGGGAACAAGCGCGTCAAATTGTGATTGAGGCGTTTGGGGCGTTCAGTCCTGAAATGGCACAGATCGCAGATCGCTTCTTTGCCGAACGCTGGATTCATGCCCCTGTTGTGGCGGGCAAGCGTGGGGGCGCGTTCTCGGCATCTTGCACCCCCTCCTCTCATCCGTTCGTGTTGGTCAACTTCACCGGCAAAACGTCGGACATTTCCACCCTAGCGCATGAGTTGGGGCACGGCGTACACCAATACCTCGCCAATAACGCACAAGGGTTGTTCGGCGCAGATACCCCCCTCACCACAGCGGAGATGGCATCCGTCTTTGGGGAGATGTTGGTCTTTCATGATTTGATCCAGCGTGAACCCAACCGTCAGACTCAATTGGCGATGCTGTTTGAAAAGGTGGAAGATACCTTCGCAACGGTGTTCCGCCAAACCAGCATGAACCGCTTTGAACACGCGCTTCATACCGCCCGCCGTGAAGAAGGCGAACTCAGTACCGAACGCATTAACGCGCTGTGGATGCAAACCCAACAAGCGATGTTCGGCGACAGCGTGACAATGGGCGAGGGTTATGCGCAATGGTGGAGCTACATCCCCCACTTCTTGCACACGCCTGGCTATGTGTACGCTTACGCCTTCGGTGAATTGCTGGTGTTGGCGTTGTTCAATTTGTATCGTGAGCGCGGGGCGGACTTTGTGCCGCAATATATGGAAGTGTTGTCGAGTGGTGGGAACGACTACCCCGACCGTATTCTGGCAAAAGTGGGGGTAGACCTCAACGATCCAACTTTTTGGCAGAAGGGCATGGATGCCGTCCGCGCTTTGATTGACCAAGAAGAGGAACTCGCTAAGGCGTTGTATCCCGAAAAATTCGCCTAACCCCGCCTTCCCCCACAGGTTGCGCTGTGGGGGAGACCACACGCTTAATAGTATAGATTCACGCCTGCTAGTTCGCGCTGACGTTTGTCCACATACGCGCTGACCGCCTCGCTGATGCTTTCGTCTAGGGCGGGTGCTTCGTAGTGTTCCAAGACCGCTTCATAAACTTTGCTGGCACGCGCTGCCATATCTTGCGCCCCGCCCTTCTCCCATGTCTCATGGTTTTGGCGGTCGCCCAAGATCGGGGAATAGTATTCGGTGCTATACCGCGCTTGGGTGTGTGCAGTCTCAAAGTGATGTCCGCCTGCCCCCACTTTAGCAATAAATTCCAACGCCAAGGTGTCGGCATTGATCTGCACTGGCTCTAGGTATTTTTGAAGCATGGCGAGATTTTCGATGTCGATCATGATCTTCTCTTTATTCACGGTCAAGCCACCCTCTAGCCAACCGGTGGCGTGTTGTAAGAAGTTGGCATGCGCGTTCATGGCGGGGAAGGTGCTCCACATGGTTTCTAGCATGGATTGGGCATCGGGCACTTTGGAGGTGTTAAGCGTGCCACTGCTACGGTAGGGCAATCCATAATGACGCGCCATCTGTGCGCTTGCTAAGGTTGCCCACGCGCCTTCGGGCATGCCAAAAGCGGGGTTGCCAGAGCGCATATCAATGGGCGTGGCAAAGCCCCCATAGATGCACGGTGCGCCGTGGCGTACCAATTGCGCTAGGGCAATGCCGGCGAGTGCTTCCGCGTTTTGTTGAGCAACCGCTGCCGCCATCGTGATGGGCGCAACCGCCCCTGCCAAGATGAACGGGGTGACGATCAGGACTTGGTTGGCACGCGCATAAGCGATGATGCCCCCACACATGCGATCATCCCAACGCAACGGGCTACCCGAATTGACAATACCCCCCAACACGGGTTGGTCAGACTGGGTGATGTCCTCGCCAAAGACCAGTTTCATCATTTCCACATTGTCGTTAGCAATCACGCGCCCGTGCGTCGCTTCCATGATTGGCTTGTCGGTGTAGTGGATAGCTGCCTTCAGGCGTTGCAAGTGACGGAACGAAACGTCTATATCATGGGGAACAATCAACTGCTCCCCCGTGACGTGTAACAGGTTACAACTTTGAACAATCTTGAGGAACTCTACATAGTCTTCCATCACGCCCGGACGACGCTTGACGTTTAACCCACTCACAAAGATGGTGCCCCCGTGTGGGCTAAAGATGAGGTGCTTGCCCCCAATGTAAATGTTGTATTGCGGATTGCGTGCACGCCACACAAATTCTGACGGTGCATGTTGTAACAACCCCATCAGCAAGCCACGATCAATCTTGACCATCTGGCTAGAGCGGTCAACATGGGCACCCGCCTGTTGCCACAAGTCCAGTGCTTCGTCATCCATGAACGCCATGCCGATGTCTTCTAAGATGTTCATGGATGCCTCATGCAGAAGCATCAACTCATCGGGGGTGAGGGCATCCACAGGGGCGAAGCGGTGTTGCAAGTTGCGCCATTCCAGGTGCGCCAGCGGGGCGGCGGATGCCCCTTGACGGCGTGGGCGACGCGCCAAACGACTATTCATAATAACCTAACTCCTTGTTACACAGGTGAAAAAAACTAACTTACATGTGATCCAACGCTTCTATCATATCATCCATTTCGTGCGCTGTGGGGACTGGGCGGGGAATCGATTGCCCAAAAAACTTCCTAGCAGATGTGCTTGACATCCTCCCCCACTCAATGATACACTCTTCCCGTCCTTGTGATTAGACTGTTCGCGTGTATTCCTCACCTGGTTGAGGCTCTGACGGTCATGCAGAATTGATCCTATGTGTGGCGAAAGCGCATTGCGTCAACGTGATGTAGCTCGTCATCCTGCTTGCAGGGTATAATCAGGCGTTCGCAATTTTTTTGTGTCGCCTTTTTGCATGTATGCAGTGGGTTCAGAATAGACGGCAACAATAAAAAGCTGGAGTTTTAGAATGCCAACCATTAACCAACTTGTGCGTTCAGGGCGCAAGTCCAAAAAATCGAAGTCAACTGCACCTGCCTTGCAGTTCACCTTCAATGCGTTTTCGCAACGTCGTAGCCGTCGTCGCAAGGGTGCGCCACAAAAGCGTGGCGTATGCACCCAAGTGAAGACCATGACCCCAAAGAAGCCAAATTCGGCATTACGCAAGGTGGCGCGTGTACGGTTGACCAACGGGATTGAAGTGACCGCCTACATCGGTGGTGAAGGTCATAGCTTACAAGAACACAGTGTGGTGTTGGTGCGCGGTGGACGTGTGAAAGACCTACCCGGTGTTCGTTATCATATTGTACGTGGGACGCTTGACACGGACGGGGTAAAAAACCGTTCACAGGGTCGAAGCAAGTACGGCACAAAGCGTCCGAAGGTCAAGAAGTCTTAGAATTGAAGTTGAGGTAAACCGCGAATGTCCAGAAGAAACCGTCCGCCAAAGCGTGATGTACCCGGTGACGCACGCTACAACAGCGTCCCCGTCACCATGTTCATCAACCGCTTGATGTATGCCGGCAAGAAAAGCACTGCTCAACGCATTATGTACACGGCATTTGACATCATTGAACAGCGCGTCAAGCAAGACCCGATGGATGTATTTGAACAAGCGCTTCGTAACGCTACGCCTGCGGTAGAGGTGAAGGCGCGTCGTGTGGGTGGGTCTACTTATCAAGTTCCCGTTGAGGTTGAGCCGCGCCGTGCGGTAACATTGGGAATGCGTTGGATCATCGACCACTCTCGCAAGCGCTCTGGCCGTGGAATGTCAGAAAAACTCGCCAATGAGTTGATTGATGCGTTCAACGGTACGGGAAATGCGGTCAAGAAGAAAGACGACACCCATCGCATGGCAGAGGCGAACCGCGCCTTCGCCCACTTTAGTCGTTAGTTACAAGATGTGCTCTCGCTTCGGATTTAGGTGGCGCACGTAGTGTAAATCAATCGTCCATCAGACAGAGGTAATATGGCAAAAAAACAAGAAGTTTTTGATCTCCATAAGGTTCGTAATATCGGCATCATTGCCCACATTGATGCTGGTAAAACAACAACCACCGAACGTATTCTCTATTATACGGGGATGACCCACCGCATTGGTGAAGTGCATGATGGTGCTGCCACCACCGACTATATGGAGCAAGAACGCGAACGCGGTATCACCATTACGGCTGCTGCTGTAAGCGCATCTTGGAAGGGACATCAAATCAACATCATCGATACGCCCGGTCACGTCGACTTCACTGCCGAGGTACAACGTTCCTTGCGCGTGTTGGATGGTGGTGTGGTGGTATTCGATGGGGTGGCAGGTGTAGAACCCCAATCCGAAACCGTATGGCGCCAAGCCAATGAATACGGCGTTCCGCGCATGTGCTTCATCAACAAGATGGATCGCACCGGTGCAAACTTTAACCGTTGTGTTCAAATGGTGGTTGATCGCTTGAACGGTAAGCCCGTTTTGCTTCAACTTCCTTTTGGTGATGGGGATGAGTTCGGCGGGATCATTGATCTGCTCACGATGGAATTGATTACCTATAACGATGACCTCGGTAAGGACATCGTTCGTGGTCCCATTCCTGATAGCTACCTAGAACTTGCCCAAGAAGCACGCGCCCAAACGATTGAAAAGATCGTTGAAAATGACGATGCGCTCATGGAACGCTACTTGATGGAAGAGGAAATCTCTGTTGAAGAGTTGATGCCTGTTTTGCGCAGCGCAACCATCGCCGGTAAGGTTCAACCGGTGGTGTGTGGTTCTGCGCTCAAGAACAAGGGTGTGCAAATCTTGTTGGACTGGGTAGTTGCTTTGTTGCCCTCCCCGCTGGACATCCCTCCCGTTAGCGGGACCGACCCCGATGATGAATCCGTCGCCATCACGCGCGAAGCCAGCAACGATGAACCTCTTTCCGCCTTGGTCTTCAAGATTATCACCGACCCCTTCGTCGGGCGTTTAGGGTTCGTCCGCGTCTACAGTGGCGTACTCAAGACCGGCACCACCCTCTTGAACACCAGCAAAGGGAAGCGCGAACGCATCGGTCGTATCGTGCGGATTTTCGCCGATCGCCGTGTAGATATTGATGAAGTTCCCGCAGGCGACATCGCCGCGATCTTGGGTCCAAAGGAAAGTTTCACAGGGGATACGCTCTGCTTGCCAGAAAAGCCCATCCTCCTCGAAAGCATCTTCTTCCCAGAACCTGTGATCGAAGTGGCAATTGAGCCAGACAGTCAAGCTGACCAAGACAAGATGGGTGAAGCACTCCGTAAATTGGCGGAAGAAGACCCCACTTTCCGTGTGATCTCTGATGCTGCGCTTGGACAAACCAAGATCGCGGGCATGGGTGAGTTGCACCTTGAAATCTTGGTAGACCGTATGAAGCGCGAGTTCGGCGTGAAAGCGACCGTAGGCGCTCCCCGTGTTGCCTATCGAGAAACCATCACCAAGTCGATTGAACAGGATACGACGTTCAAGAAGCAAACCGGTGGTTCTGGTCAATACGCGCGTTGTAAGGTGGTCTTCTCTCCGATTGATGATGAGAAGGATGACCTCACCCTCATTCGTGATGGCTTCTTATGGGTGGATGAAATCAAGGGTGGGTCTATCCCCCGTGAGTACATCGAGCCAACCCGTCGCGGTATTGCAGAAGCACTTGAATCCGGCATTATCGCTGGCTATCAAGTGGTGAATGTTAAAGCGCGCTTGGTGGACGGTGCCTATCACGATGTAGACTCTAGTGAACAGGCATTCCGTACCGTAGGGTCCATGTGTGCCAAAGACGCGGTGCGCTCTGCTAACCCCGTCATCTTGGAGCCAGTGATGCGCGTAGAAGTGGTCATGCCAGAAGATTATACCGGTACGGTCGTGGGTGATCTTTCCTCCCGTCGTGGTATCGTGGCAAGCATGACCAGTCGCACCGATGGTAGTTCTGTTGTGAGCGCAACCGTTCCTCTGAGTGAGATGTTCGGTTATGCCACCAACTTGCGCAACATCACGCAAGGGCGTGGTAGCTTCACCATGGAATTCGACAAATACTCCGTGGCACCCAACAGCATTGCCGATGAGGTAATTAAGGGTAGCCGCTAGGGTTTAGTGTATAGACGACTGTGGACAGTAGGCTATAATCTTACGTTCCACAGAACGTTGTAAGTAAGTTCGTTCTGATGCGTTTTTGCATCTTGAGCATTCATCATATACAAGAGGACTGAACGAAAAATGGGTAAGAGTAAGTTCGAACGCAACAAACCACATGTTAATATCGGCACCATCGGTCACGTAGATCATGGCAAAACGACGTTAACCGCAGCCATCACCAAAGTTTTGAGCTTGGGTGGTGCGGCACAAAAGATGAACTACGAAGACATTGACAACGCTCCCGAAGAGCGTGCTCGTGGGATTACCATCGCCATCCGTCACGTTGAATACGAAACCAAGAACCGCCACTACGCACACGTAGACTGCCCCGGTCACCGCGACTACATCAAGAACATGATTACTGGTGCGGCACAAATGGACGGTGCAATCCTCGTAGTCAGTGCGCCTGATGGTCCTATGCCACAAACTCGTGAACACGTTTTGTTGGCGAAACAAGTAGATGTACCTGCTTTGGTGATCTTCTTGAACAAGATCGACCAAATGGACGACGAAGAATTGTTGGAATTGGTTGAGTTGGAATTGAGCGAATTGCTCGAATCTTACGGCTTCACCGATACCCCTGTTGTTCGTGGGTCCGCTGTTGCCGTCACCAACTCTGACAGCACCGACATCAACGCCCCCGAATACGCGCCCATCCATGCGTTGATGGCAGCTGTAGATGAACACATTCCCACCCCCGTTCGTGAAACTGACAAAGACTTCATGATGGCAATTGAAGATGTGTTCACCATTCAAGGTCGTGGTACCGTGGTAACGGGTCGTGTTGAACGCGGTCTGCTGACGCTCAACCAAGAAGTCGAAATCGTGGGCTTGCGCGAAGACACTTTCAAGACCACCGTTACCGGTATTGAAATGTTCCACAAGTCCCTTGACCGCGCCGAAGCGGGCGACAACGCCGGTATTCTGTTGCGCGGTATCAAGCGTGAAGATGTTGAGCGCGGGATGGTGTTGGCAAAACCCAACTCCATCAAGCCTTATCGCAAGTTCAAGGCAGAAGCCTACATCCTCAAGAAGGAAGAAGGCGGGCGTCACAAGGCATTCTTCAGCGGCTATCGCCCACAATTCTACATTCGTACTATGGACGTCACCGGCACCATCACCCTTCCTGAAAACGTGGAAATGGTCATGCCTGGCGACACCATCAACTTCACAGTCGAACTCATCAACGGTGTGGCGCTTGAAAAAGGCTCCAAGTTCGCTATTCGTGAAGGTGGTATGACGGTAGGTGCAGGGTTCATCACGGAAATCTTGCGCTAGTACCTTTCCAGACGGAACTCGATAAGCTCATGGAGTGGTGCCGGTGACGCGCTTGTGTCCCGGCATCATTTTCCAAAAGTGCTGAAGAGGGTTTCGTAAAGAAAAATCGGAGACTTAAGAAAAATGAAAAGCAAAATTCGCATCCGCCTGAAAGCCTACGATCACCGCGTGTTAGATGAATCTACCAAGCGGATTGTGGAAACAGCTGAGCGCACAGGCGCACGGGTAGTCGGTCCAGTACCGTTGCCCACTCGCGTAGAACGATTCACGGTTCGTCGTTCTCCGTTCATTGACAAGGATTCTCAAGAGCATTTTGAGATTCGTACACACAAACGTCTGATTGATGTACTTGATCCTGATAGCAAAACCATCGACACCCTCATGCGCCTCAACTTGCCGGCGGGTGTGGACATCGAAATTAAAATTTAGCCCACGGGCAACCACAGGAAAAGCAATATTCAGTACGTAAGCGGACAAACTATCCGCCAATGCGGAAGTAGCAAAGATAACGCGGGACGCAGTCGAAATGTCCCATGCCGAAGGAGGTTCCAATGAAGGGTATCATTGGTAAAAAAGTCGGAATGACACAGATTTTTGACGAACAAGGGCAAGTGGTTCCGGTCACAGTCATCGAAGCTGGACCGTGCTACGTCACCCAAGTTCGCACAGCGGATCGTGATGGGTATACAGCGGTACAATTGGGCTTTGAAACAATCAAACCCACCCGCCTAACCAAAGGGCAACTTGGTCATTTGAACAAGTTCGGACTGCCGGCGCTGCGCCACCTGCGCGAGTTTCGGGTAAAGAACGGCTCAGCAGAGTTAGAAGAAGGCGCAGTGGTGAAGGCAGATGTTTTCCAAAAAGGTGAAATGGTTGATGTCGTTGGGGTGAGCAAAGGACGCGGTTTCGCCGGTACCATCAAACGCCACAACTTCAACCGCCAACCCAAGACACACGGTCAGTCTGACCGCGAACGCGCACCCGGAGCGGTGGGCATGCGTGCGACTCCTGGTAAAACCCTGCGCGGTCAGCGCATGGGTGGTCACATGGGGGATGAGCGTGTCACCGTGCAGAACCTACGTGTCGAAGTGGTGGATGCTGAACGCAACCTCCTAGCGATTCGTGGAAGTGTGCCCGGTCGTAAAGGTGGCATTGTCCTCATCAAACCGTCTGTCAAGGCTAAACGATAAGGAGAAGCTACCATGCAAATGTCTGTATATGATGTCAACGGTAAACTTGTTCAGCAGATTGACCTGCCGGACGACATATTTTCTGCCAACATTAACGTTGGGTTGATGCACCAAGCGTATATTCGCCAAGCGGCAAACCGTCGGCGCGGGTCACATTCGGCACTCACCCGTCGAGAAGTGAGCCGCACAGGCAAGAAGATGTACCGCCAAAAAGGGACGGGTAACGCTCGCCATGGTGATCGTGGCGCACCGATTTTCGTCGGCGGTGGTAGAGCACACCCGCCCAAGCCACGCGACTACACCATAAAGATGCCCCAAAAGATGAGTCGTGCTGCCATCCGCAGTGCCTTGAGCGCACTCGTGCGTGACAACCAACTCGTTTTGGTGGATGACCTCACCCGCGTTGAGGCAAAAACCCGCGCGGTGGCAAAGGTCTTGCAAAATGTAGCAGGGAGTGAAAATGCCTTAGTGATTTTGCCCGGCTCTGAAAAGGGCAGCAACGTCTATCGCGCTGCTCGTAACTTGCCCGAAGTCACTGTCTTGAACGCACAATATCTGAATATCCGTGATCTGCTCAATCATGAAAAGGTGATCATACCCCTTTCTGCATTGGACGTGATCTATGGAATTTGGGGCAAGAAGGAGAGCTAAAGTGGCAGAATTACACCCCTATGACGTATTGCGTCGCCCGGTCATCACGGAAAAAGCAACCGAGATGGGCGACGAACTCAATCAATATGTGTTTGAAGTGGCACCCAATGCCAACAAAATCCAGATCAAGGATGCCGTTGAACTCGCTTTTGATGTCACGGTGGTCAACGTGCGCACGATGGTGATGCCTGCTAAGCGCGGTCGCCGTGGTCGTAATTGGTACATGCGTACCCGCGAATGGAAGAAAGCCATCGTAACACTTGCCGATGGCGACGAAATCAAGCTCTTCAATGTGTAAGGATGGCGTAATAACATGGCAGTAAAAGTTTACAAGCCAACATCAGCAGGTCGTCGTGATATGACCGGGCACTCATTTGAGGAGATCACCAAGAGCCGCCCCGAGCGTTCGCTCACGGTTGCGCTCCGCAAATCAGGTGGGCGCAACAACACCGGTCGCATCACCGTGCGGCATCGTGGTGGTGGTCACAGACGGCGTTATCGTTTGATTGACTTCAAGCGCGATAAGTTTGATTGCACCGCACAAATTATTGCAATCGAATATGATCCAAACCGCACCGCACGCATCGCCTTGGTGCAATATGAGGACGGCGAAAAGCGTTACATCATCGCTCCGATTGGGGTGAAGGTGGGGGATGTCATCGGCAACGGTTCCGCTAAGGCACGCTTGCGCCCCGGCAACGCGCTCGAAATTAAAGATATTCCGCTCGGTACAGAAATTCATAATGTCGAGTTGGAACCCGGTCACGGTGGTCAAGTGGCACGTTCAGCGGGGGTTTCTGCCCAGTTGGTGGCGAAGGAAGGCAAATATGCCCTCGTTCGTATGCCCTCTGGCGAAGTCCGCTACCTGCATGAACGGTGTATGGCGACCATCGGTCAAGTAGGCAATACCGATCATGGCAACGTGAAGCTCGGTAAAGCAGGGCGCAACCGCTGGAAGGGCTGGCGCCCGTCTGTGCGTGGTTCCGCAATGGATCCCGGTTCACATCCTCACGGTGGTGGTGAAGGTCGTACTCCAATCGGTTTGAAAGCTCCCAAGACTCCATGGGGTAAACCGGCGTTAGGGAAGAAAACCCGCTCTAACAAGCGGACCGATCGTTTCATCGTTCGTCGTCGTGGCAAGAAACGTTAGTTGGAATAGGTAGTTAAACAAATGTCACGTTCACTCAAAAAGGGGCCTTTCATAAGCCCCAAACTCTTGGAAAAAATTGAGAAGATGAATGATGCTGGTAAGAAGACCGTCATCCGAACCTGGAGCCGCGCCAGCACCATCTTCCCTCAAATGGTGGGACACACCATTGCTGTGCATGATGGTCGTCGCCATGTGCCGATTTACATCAGCGAAAACATGGTCGGTCATAAGCTGGGCGAATTCGCACCGACACGCACCTTCAAGGGTCACATCATCGAAGAAAAGAAGCGTAGAAAGTAAGGGAGAGGAGAAATCGTATGAAGGTACACGCTATTACGCGCCATCTGCCCATCTCTTCTCAAAAGTTGCGGTTGGTATGCGATCAAGTTCGTGGTATGGATGCCGAACAAGCATTGAATGTGTTGCGGTTTATGCCCCAAAAGGGTGCCAAGTTCGCCTATAAAACGGTTCACAGTGCCATGGCGAACGCTGAAAATAACTTTGAGCTGAACCGCCTTGATCTGTATGTCGCCCAAATATTTGCAGATGAGGGTCCGTCGTTGAAGCGTTTCAAAGCGGGTGCTCGTGGGCGTTACAAGCCGCGTGTTCGTCGCACTTCACACTTGACGGTCATTCTGGATACAAGAGAGGCACAGTAACCTATATGGGACGCAAGGTTCACCCCATCGGCTTCCGCTTAAAGATCAATCGTGATTGGGATGCCCGTTGGTATGCAGAGAAGGGACGCTACGTGGAATTGCTCCACGAAGATCGTCGCATTCGAGAAATGATTAAAGAGAAACTGGCACAAGCCGGCGTGTCTCGTACAGAGATTGAGCGTTATCCCAATCAAGTGGTGGTTCATATTCACACCGCGCGACCGGGGATTGTGATTGGGCGTAAAGGTGATAGTATCAAAGACCTGCGTAAAGACCTTGAACGCCTGACCGCGGGCAAAAAGGTCAAGGTCGAAGTTACTGAAATTGACAAGCCAGATATTGAACCGAACCTTGTTGCCGAAAGCATTGCTGACCAACTGAACCGCCGTATTGGGCATAGCCGCGCCATGAAGCGGGCGTTGGGGCAAGCGATGCGTCAAGGCGCAGAAGGCATCCGCATTGAGATGAGCGGTCGCTTGGCGGGTTCGGACATGGCTCGCCGTGAATGGATGAGCGAAGGGCGTATCCCCCGCAGTACCCTACGGGCACGTGTGGAATATGGCTTTGCCGAGGCGTTGACTACTTTCGGGCGGATCGGCATTAAGGTTTGGGTTTATCTTGGAGAATCGCTTCCGACCGATAAACCACAACAAGAGAAGAAATCCCCTACCCCCTACTCAAACAAGTAGGTGCTAGGTGGAAGGACAGGAGTAACGAACGATGTTAATGCCAAAGCGCACAAAGTACCGCAAGCAGTTTCGCGGTCGTATGAAAGGGAAGGCGCATCGTGGGGCAACGGTTAGTTTTGGTGAATATGGCTTGCAAACGCTAGAACCGTCGTGGATTTCTAGCCGTCAAATCGAAGCCTGTCGCCGTGCAATCGTGCGCCACATGAAGCGTCGTGGTAAAATTTGGATCCGCATTTTCCCAGATAAACCCATCACCCAAAAAGCGGCAGAAACCCGCATGGGTTCTGGTAAGGGTGCGGTGGAGTATTGGGTGGCGGTTGTTAGACCAGGACGCATCTTGTTTGAATTGGGCGGTGTGGACGAGGCAACCGCGCGCGAAGCGTTGCGCCTTGCTTCTCACAAGTTGCCGGTTCGCTCCAAGTTTGTAAAACGGACTGACCCCATCTCTGGTTTGGAGGTAGTGTAAGATGAAGAGTCGTGAACTACGCGCAATGGACAACAGTCAGCTGTTAGATCAACTAGATGATCTTAAGTTGACCCTTTTTAACTTGCGCTTCGGCTTGTCGCTTGGGCAAGTGGAAGATACATCGCAAATCAAAAAAGCGCGTCGCACCGTTGCCCGTATCAAAACCATTATACGTGAACGCCAAGCTGCACAACATGGCGGCGTGGCAAAGGGTGGTGAATGATGACCAACAGTCGTAAGCGGCTTCAGGGTCGTGTCGTCAGCGATAAGATGGACAAAACAGTCGTTGTCGAAATCGAACGTGTCAAGATGCACCGCGTTTATAAGAAGGTTATCCGCACTTCTAAACGGGTGATGGCACATGATGAGTCCAATCAAATTACGGTAGGTACCATCGTCCGTATCGTAGAGAGCAAACCCCTCAGCCGTCACAAGCGTTGGGTCGTAGAAGAAGTGGTGCCGGCACCTAGCAGCAAGGCGACTGCGCCTGTTGCCGAGTCTAGCCAAGACACCACCGTTGAAGGGGGCAATTAACCCATGATTCAGACAGAATCTCGCTTGAAGGTTGCCGACAACACGGGCGCACAGGAAATTTTGGTCATCCGTGTTTTGGGTGGCTCTTACAAAAAATACGGACACATTGGCGATATTGTGGTTGGTGCTGTTAAGTCCGCTTCTCCTACGGGAAGCGTGAAGAAAAGCGCAGTCGTAAAAGCCGTGATCGTCCGCACTCGTAAAGAATATCGGCGCTCAGATGGTAGCACGATTCGTTTTGAAGACAACGCCGTGGTGATCTTGGCAGATGACTTGGAAAACCCCAAGGGAACCCGCGTGTTTGGACCTGTCGCCCGTGAATTGCGCGACAAAGGCTTCATGAAGATCGTTTCGCTCGCGCCAGAAACGCTGTAGTTGGAGTAAGCGGAATTATGCAACGCATTAAATCCGGCGATACCGTCGAAATCATTACCGGGAAAGACTTGGGCGAACGCGGTAAAGTCATGCGCGTGATCCCCAAGAAAGAACGCTTGGTTGTCGAAGGCTTGAACATCGCCACCAAACATCAAAAGGCACGTCAGCAGGGAACACAACAAATTCCTGCCCAGATCGTTCAGTTTCCAGCACCGTTGCATTTGTCCAATGTGATGCTGGTGTGCCCTTCTTGTAGCAAGCGCGTTCGCGTTGGTTTCCGCACGACGGAAGCCGGGCGCAAAGTTCGCTACTGCAAGAAGTGCGACGCAAATATCGAATAGTGGGAGCGTTTCATTATGCCGTTCACCAACCCAACTTTTGAACGCTACCGCGCATCGGTCGTTCCTACGCTCGTTGATGAGTTTAAGTACAGCAGTGTGATGCAAGTTCCACGCATCACCAAAGTCGTCTTGAATATCGGCTTAGGAGAAGCAAACGAAAATCCTAAGTTGTTAGAAGGCGCAGTTGAAGATGTTCGTTTGATCACCGGGCAACAACCGGTCATCACCAAAGCGCGTAACAGCATTGCCGGCTTTAAGCTCCGCGAGGGGCGTGCCATCGGTGTGAAGGTGACGCTGCGTGGCGAACGCATGTGGGCACTGTTGGATCGTCTCATCAACGTGGCTTTGCCCCGTATCCGTGACTTCCGTGGGGTTTCGCCCGACACGTTTGATGGTCGCGGGAACTATACCATCGGTCTGCGGGAGCAACTCGTCTTCCCAGAAATTCAAATTGATAAAGTCGATAAAGTTCGTGGCATGGAAATTACCGTCGTGACCACCGCAACAACGGATGAAGAGAGCCGTCGTTTGCTCAAGTTGCTCGGTATGCCCTTTAGAGATAAATAGAAAGAGCGAATGAACAATGGCTAAAACATCCATGATTCATCGTGAGTCTCGGCGTAAATATGAAGTGCGCGTGCGCAACCGTTGCCAAAAGTGCGGTCGTCCACGTGGTTACTATCGCCGTTTTGGTTTATGCCGCATCTGTTTGCGCGAGATGGCATCACGGGGGGAAATCCCCGGTATGACCAAGTCAAGCTGGTAGGGAGAGGACTCGCAATGGTGACAAGCGATCCAGTTGCAGATATGTTAACGCGCATTCGTAATGCGCTCATGGCAGGTCATGCACAAGTAGACATTCCAAGTTCCAAATTAAAAATGGAAATCGCCCGTATCCTCGCAGAAGAAGGATACATCGAAAGCTACGCATCCGATGAAAGCGGGACTTTCCCGTCGATTGTGATTAAGCTCAAGTATTATGGGACTCGGCGTGAGCGTCGCCCGGTCATTACCAATATTCAACGCATTAGCAAGCCTGGTCGTCGAATTTACAAAGGGCGGGATGAACTACCTCGCGTACTTTCTGGAACAGGCATCGCCATCGTGACCACCCCACTCGGGGTGATGACCGCTGACCAAGCGCGTCGCCAACGTGTTGGTGGCGAAGTCTTGTGCTACGTGTGGTAGCGAGGAGCCTAGCAGATGTCTCGTATTGGTAAGAAACCAGTTGCCATTCCGGCAAAAGTTGAAGTCAAGGTTGACCAACAGGTTGTGCGGGTAAAAGGTGCAAAAGGTGAACTCACCCTCAACATGCACCCTCACATTTCTGCCAGGTTGGAAAATAACGCAGTCGTTTTGGAACGTGCCAGCGATGAGCGCGAAGACCGCGCCCTGCATGGTTTAACCCGTGCGCTGGTCAACAACATGGTGGTTGGTGTTTCTGAAGGCTTTAAGCGTACCCTTGAAATCGAAGGGGTGGGTTATCAGGCATTGCTACAAGGGAAGAACCTCAACATGAAGTTGGGCTTCTCTCATGAAGTGATTGTAGAAGCCCCTGAGGGCATCACCTTTGATGTGCCCAAAGACTCTAAGGGGCGCGTCATCATCATCACAGGGATAGACAAGCAAGCAGTTGGACAGATCGCCGCGAACATTCGTGAGTTGCGCCCACCTGAACCCTACAAGGGCAAGGGTATTCGTTATGAAGGCGAACACATCATCCGCAAGGCGGGTAAGTCTGGTAAGACCGGTAAAGGTAAGAAGAAGTAGGATTGAGTCATGACCGATATTGGTGCAAAGAAAAAACGCGAAGCGCGTATTCGTCGGCATAGCCGCATCCGCCATCACTTGGAAGGGACTGCGCAACGCCCACGCCTAGCGATTTATCGTAGCGTGGCGCACATCTACGCGCAAATCATCAATGATGAAGACGGGCGCACACTTGCCTCTGCTTCTACCATTGACCGTGAAGTTGCCAAGCAAATTGAGGGCAAGGACAAAACCGAGTCCGCTAAGGTCGTCGGTGAGTACATTGCTTCACGTGCGAAGGCAGCAGGCGTAGAAGAAGTCGTCTTTGATCGTGGTGGCTTCCGTTATCAGGGGCGCATCGCTGCGTTAGCAGAAGCGGCTCGTGAAGGCGGCTTGAAGTTCTAGGAGATAACGAAGATGGGTAAGCAAAGAAAACGGAAGAACGAAGAAGTAGAAGAACTCGATGAGCGAGTGGTGGACATTGCCCGCGTTGCGAAGGTAATCAAGGGTGGTCGCCGTTTCGCCTTCCGTACCACGATTGTTGTCGGCGACAACAAAGGTCGTATCGGCATCGGCATTGGCAAGGCGCGTGCAGTGCCGGATAGCATCCGCAAGGCATCTGAACGGGCGCGCCGCAACATGGTGACAGTGGCGGTTTTTAACCAAACTGTTCCGTATGAAATCACCGCACGCTATGGCGGGGCAAAGGTATTCTTGAAGCCAGCTTCTCCGGGTACGGGTATTTTGGCGGGTGGTGGCGTTCGCGCGGTGTTAGAAGTTGCCGGCGTACACAACATCTTGAGCAAGAGCCAAGGTAGCTCCAACACGTTGAACGTGGCGATGGCAACCTTAGAAGCCCTCAAGCAATTGCGCTCACCAGAGATGATTGCCGAGATGCGTGGCAAGCAAGTAGAAGACGTGCTCCCCTTCTGGGAACGTGCAGCACGTTATCAACAACGTAAGACCTTGGATGTCGTCAAGCAAAAGCAACAAGATGAACGCAAAGCCAATAAAGGCAAGACTGCTGGTGAAGTGGTCGCGGAAGCCTCTGGCCGTCGTAAGGAGTCTGAAAGCTAATGACAGACAAGAAACTGCGGATCAAGTTGGTGCGTAGCCCCATCGGCTATAACAAGAAGCAACGCTTGGTGTTGGCTTCTTTGGGCTTGCGCAAGATGCACTCAGAAGTTGTTCGTGAGGACAACCCATACATTCGCGGTATGGTGAACACCATCCCCCATCTACTCTCTGTAGAGGAAATTGTAGAATAGTTACCATGAGGAGCAGGCGCTAGGTAGTTCTGTATGACGCATGGGCAACTGTGCCAATGCAGAAAACACACGCCGAAATGTTATGAGATTACATGATCTAAAAGCTACCGAAGGCTCACGCAAGCGGAAGATTCGCGTGGCTCGTGGTATTGCAGGTCGGCGCGGTAAAACCGCCGGTCGCGGTACAAAAGGGCAAAACTCCCGTAGAGGCGGAGGGACACCATTGTACTTTGAAGGGGGTCAGCTCCCGTTGGTGCGTCGCTTGCCTTTCCGTCGTGGGTTCACCAATCCATTCAAAATCCATTTCCAAGAAGTCAATGTTTGGCTTTTGGATCGCACCTTTGAAGATGGCGCAACCATCAACCCCGTGATCTTAGAACAACATGGGTTGATTCGTAATTCCGCCAGCCCCGTTAAGATTTTGGGCACGGGCGAAATAAGCAAGAAATTCAACGTGGTTGCTAACGGCTTTACCAAGAGCGCAGAAAAGAAAATTACAGAAGCGGGTGGCAGTACGCAAGCGGTTCCAGTTCGTATCAAGGGGATCCATGCGGTCATCCGCAAATTGCCGAAGGCACAAGAAGAAGCACGTTTCCCCAAGATGCGATAGTCGCGGGTTAACGGTTAAGCAGGGGGATGGTGTTTTGTCCCCCTGCCCTAACACTTGATTGTTCGATAAACCCAACGATGGTTGTATGCTACCTAGCCCTTACAGTGGTTCAGTTCAAGGATAACTTGCTATGCTACAAGCCCTGCGTAATGCCTTCCGCATCCCGGAGGTTCGCAATAAATTGATTTTTACCGGATTGGTTATCTTGGTGTATCGCTTTATCGCTCATGTTCCGGTCTTGGGCGTAGATAAAAGCGCACTCACCAGCTTACTCAATAGCTCTCAAGCAGGTGGGTTGGTTGGGGTTTTGAACTTGCTTTCGGGTGGTGCTGTCAGCAATTTCAGCATCATTGCCAACGGTGTTTACCCCTACATCACCGCCTCCATTATTTTCCAATTGCTTGTGCCTGCCATCCCCGCCCTAGAAGCAATTCAACGTGAACCAGGCGGACAGGAGAAAATCCAACGCTACACCTACTATCTGGCGATTCCGATGGCAATGTTGCAATCTGTCGCCCAGATCAACATCTTCAACCTGTTGGGTGGCGTTCCGATCATCCCTGGCTTTGGTTCCGAATGGTTGTTGACCCTCACGGTCATTGCCTCGATGACTGCTGGCACGATGTTGGCAATCTGGATGGGTGAGCTAATCACCCAAGACGGTTTGGGGAATGGTATTTCCATCATCATCTTCGCGGGTATCGTTGCCACCGCCCCCACCTCCTTCTTGCAACTCATGCAAAATACGACGGGTGCTTACCGCCTCTACAACATCGTGATGTTCATCCTCATCACCTTGATTAGCTTGGTGGTCATCATCCTGATTCAAGAAGGGGTACGACGTATCCCTGTTAACTATGGCAAGCGCGTGCGTGGGCAAAAGATGTATGGTGGGCAATCTTCTTACATCCCGCTCAAGATCAACCCTGTTGGGATGATCCCGCTCATCTTCGCCCAATCCATGATTACCTTCCCTGCTATCTTGGTGAGCCTGTTGCCTGCGAATGATTTCACACGTGGGTTAACGCGCACCTTTGGGGATCAAAGCGGTTTCTGGTACTGGTTAATCTTTTTCACCTTGACCGTTGCTTTCACCTTCTTCTACTCGGATGTGATGGTGCAACAACAAAACCTGTCAGAAAATCTTCAACGTCAAGGTGGGTTCATTCCGGGTATCCGCCCGGGCAAGCGCACCCAAGACTACATCCAAAAAGTCACCCGCCGCGTGACGGTGGTGGGCGCGGTTTTCTTGGGAGTCATCGCAATTTTGCCCGGTGTCGTGGGTGGTTTGAACAGCTTGTTCTTTGGGCTACAAGCGGTAGCCGGTGTGAACGCTGCCCAAGTGGTCACAGGTTCTGGGCTTATCATCGTGGTCGGTGTGGTGATTGATACGCTCCGTCAACTTGAAGCGCAAATGGTCATGCGGAACTACGACGGCTTCATGCGCTAGACTGGACAAGTTGCTTCTCTACACGATGAGTTACCCACGACCATGTGGTTGCTCATCGTGTTGTTAGGTGTTATTAGATATGAGAAGATTTTTGGAGATCAACAAATGAGCCTCTACATCATCATGATGGGCATTCAAGGGGCAGGCAAAGGGGTACAAGCAGGATTCATTTCCGAAACGTATGGCATCCCCCACGTATCTACAGGTGATTTATTCCGCGCGATGAAAAACCGCGACGATGATCTTGCGCGTGAAGTGCGAGCAATCATGAGCGCGGGGCAGTTGGTCTCGGATGAATTGACGAACCGCATTGTTGAGGATCGGCTTGCCCAAGACGACGCGAAGAACGGTGCCATTCTGGATGGCTACCCGCGTAGTGCTGGTCAGTGTGACTGGCTTGATGCCTATCTTGCCAGCAAGGGCGAAAAACTCACGGTTGCGCTCCTGATGGAATTAGACCCCTACACCGCTTTCAAGCGTGCGTTTGGGCGGGTGAGTGCCCCCGATGGCGAAAGCTATAACTACTTCTATAAGCAAGAGGGCATCACTTGGCGCTGGGAAGAGCACGAAACCCAAGCATTCCCGCCGCGTTTGATTGCCACTCGCGAGGGCGCAGTCTTGCAACGTCGCCCTGATGATGCCAGCGCAAGCAGCATCCTCAAGCGGATTGATACGTTCGTCGAAACCACTCAACCGCTCATCCAGCGTTACGAAGCCAGCGGGCAATTGGTGCGCATCAATGCGTTATTGTCCATTGAAACGATCAACGCACAAATTCAACTGATCCTAGAAAGCCGATCCTAGCGGTCGAAACCCTGTTGTGGAAAAAGTTCAGCTCAAAACTGCCGAAAATATTGCCCTCATGCGCGAAGCGGGGCGCATTGTTGCCCTAGCACACCAAGCCATGAAATCTGCGATTCGAGCAGGGGTGAGTACGCTAGAATTGGATCGCATTGCAGAGGAAGTCATCCGCGATCACGGGGCAACCCCGGCATTTTTGGGGTATCCTAAATATGGTGCACCGAACTTCCCTGCCACCATCACGGCCAGCATCAACCAGGAGCTGGTGCATGGCATACCCTCTGCAACCCGTTTTTTGCGAGATGGGGACATCATCAGTTTAGACACCGGCTGTCACTATCAAGGTTGGGTGGGTGATTGTGCCTATAGTTATATTGTCGGCGAGGCTTCGCCAGCGGTGCATCGTCTATTAGAAATCACCGAACAAGCCTTGTATGTTGGGATAAAGGCTTCTGTGGTAGGCAATGAAACCCGTGATGTGGGCACGGCCATTCAGCGATTTGTTGAGAGGCACGGCTATAGCGTCATACGTGAGTATACCGGGCATGGGGTGGGGCAGGCGATGCACGAAGCCCCCAGCATCCCCAATTGGTGGAGCCAGGGGAAGCGCAAAGGTCGTGCGCTTGCCGCTAACTCTATTGCGAGCGTGCCTCTTCAAGTGGGGATGACCTACGCGATTGAGCCAATGGTCAGCGTAGGGTTGCCCGCCACGCGCGAGTTAGACGACTTGTGGACGGTCGTCATGGCGGATGGTTCGCTGTGTGCGCACTTTGAGCATACCATAGCGATCACGCCAGAGGGTGCGCAAATTTTGACCTTGCCCTAGCAAGTGCAAAAATGAGTGCAGATTGCCCACAAACAGAGTAGACATCTCATCTGCTGTGTGGTATAGTCCGTTGTCTGTACAAACGGGAATCTTGAGGAATCATGAGAGTTGCAACGTCCGTTAAAAAGCGTTGTGCCAATTGTCGCGTGATTAAGCGCAAGGGCAACGTAATGATTATTTGTACTAACCCCAAGCACAAGCAACGTCAGGGTTAGTGAGCCGGGGATAAAGCATGGCACGTATTGAAGGTGTAGACATCCCGCGCAACAAGCGCGTGGTTATATCTCTAACGTACATTTTTGGTATTGGTTTGCCGACTAGCAAGGCGATCTTAGACCGAGTAAACATTGACCACGGCAAACGTGTCAAAGACCTTACCGAGTCTGAAATCCAAGCGATCCGTGAAGAAGTGAGCAATTACACCGTAGAAGGTGACTTGCGCCGTCAGATCACATTGGACATCAAACGCCTTTCTGAAATTGGTAGCTATCGTGGTCTTCGTCACCGCCGTAGCCTTCCAGTTCGTGGTCAGCGCACCAAGACAAATGCACGTACTCGCCGCGGTAAACGTCGTACTGTACCAGGGCGTGGTCGTAAGCGCGGTTAATTTTTAACCGCACCAGAATTTTGACATGGGTGTACGTAAGTAGCAGGGTATTCACCCCTCGCGTTGCATGAAGAAGCCTCTTCTTCTAACGATACATACCAGTCATACATAAGAATATTGACACCGCAGATAGCACAATCCAGTCTATCTGCGTTTGTTATCCTAAGCGACGGCGTAAAAACTGTGGCATTTTCGTTAGTGAAACGGAGAACAACAAACAATGGCACGTCAAAAACGTGGCGCAACCGGCGGAGCAAGTGCTCGCCGTGCCGCGAAAAAGATAACCAAAAATATTCCGTATGGGCAGGGGCATATCTTTGCCACCTTCAACAACACCATTGTTTCGATGACCGACCAATCCGGCAACGTGATTTCTTGGGCATCTGCAGGGACTTCTGGGTTTAAGGGTAGCCGCAAGAGCACCCCTTACGCTGCGCGTGTGGCAGCGCAAACTGCTTCTGAAGTGGCACAAACGCACGGCATGACCGAGGTGGACTTGTTCGTTAAGGGTCCTGGACCCGGGCGCGAAGCCGCCATCCGCGCCATTCAAGGCAGTGGCTTAAAGGTACGCTCCATTACGGACGTCACTCCCGTGGCACATAACGGGGTTCGCGCACCTAAGAAGCGTCGTGTATAGACTCTTTTTCTGCCTGTAAAGTTAGAGGAAGGCAACAACTCTTATGGACATGGCTTCAGCTGTACCGTTCAAACAACGCTATGAAGTGGATGCAATCACCAAGAATTATGGGCGGTTCATCTTAGGACCGCTCAAACAAGGCTTGGGTATCACGATTGGTAATGCGATGCGTCGTATCTTGATCTCATCGTTGCCCGGCGCAGCAGTCACCAGCATTCGCGTTTCGGATGTCCCGCACGAATTTTCGGTCATTCCTCATGTCCGTGAAGACATGACCCAATTCATTCGCCAGGTGAAAAAGCTACGGATCAACCTACGCCATAACCTGGAGTCTGCGCGCCTTCGCTTGGAAGTCCGTGAAGAGGGCACCGTCACCGCCGCCGATATTCAGTGCCCCGCCGATGTCGAGATCGAAAACGCAGACCTTTACCTTTTCACAGTGGATTCAAGAAACGCTCAATTAGAGATTGAGTTTGAAGTGCGCATGGGGCGCGGTTTTAGCCCTTCGGACGAGCGTGGTCGCTTGCCGATTGGCGAGCTTCCGGTGGACGCGATCTTCAGCCCAATTGAACGCGCCAACTTCCAAGTTCAACCCATTTACACCGCTCAGAGTAAGGCACCACTTGACCGCTTAATCTTGGAAGTTTGGACGGATGGCACCATTCGCCCAGAAGAAGCCATCCAACAATCGGCGCAAACGCTCATGCGTCACCTCATGGTGATTGCTGGGGCAGAGGAATTGTTGCCAGATAGCTTTAACGCGGAAGGGCATGCCGTTGTTTCAGAGAGTGGCAACCCGCCCGTCTTGTATGAAAAACCCATCGAAGAGCTTGATCTAAGCGTGCGCGTGTTCAACTCCCTGAAGCGTACCGGCATCACCACCATCGGCGACGTGTTGGATATGTTGGCGCGGGGAACGGATGCCATGTTGCAGATTCGTAATTTTGGTGAAAAATCTTTGGATGAACTCACCGAGAAACTCAAGGGCAAGGGGTATATACCCAACGATGATGCTTCTGAGTAACAGAAGCGTAATTTTAATTTAACTGAGTCAGTAAGGACACAATCTGATGCGACATCGCGTAAGTGGGAAGAAATTAAACCGCGACAGTGGACATCGTAAAGCGTTACAACGCAATTTAGCTATTTCCCTTTTGGAACATGGGCGCATCCGCACCACACGCCAAAAGGCGGATTTCGTTCGCGGATATGCTGAACGCCTCATCAGCGTGGCAAAGCGTGGTATCCGCAAAGCACAAGAGACCGGCAACCCCGGCGCGATCGTGCATGCTCAACGTCTTGTGGCAAGCCGAATGTATAATCGCCGTGACCTGGCCAAGCGGTTGTTTGATGATATTGCGCCACACTTTGCCGAGCGCGAAGGCGGCTATACGCGCGTCCTCAAGCTGGAACCGCGCCATGGCGATCGCGCTGAAATGGTTCTGTTGGAATTGGTAGACTACCAAAAGATCACCGCGCCCAGCGAAAGCAAATAGATGACGCGGTTTCGTGCTACCTTGTCCTATGATGGGACACCGTTCAATGGCTTTCAGCGCCAAACAACGGGCTTGCCCACCGTTCAAGCCACGCTTGAAGAGGGGCTTCAGTCTGTGGTGGGGGAAGCGGTGACGGTGGACGCAGCAGGACGCACCGATACGGGCGTTCATGCCATTGGGCAAGTGGTGGCGTTTGATTGTGACTGGAAGCATTCACCCAACGCGCTTGAGCGCGCGCTAAACGTGGCTTTGCCCACAACCTTGGCAGTGCGTGATCTCTCGGTTGCACGAGCAACTTTCCACCCACGTTGGGACGCGCTCACCCGCGCCTACCGTTATACGATTGCGCTTTCTCATACGCGGATGCCTCTGTGGAATGAGCGTGCATGGGTGGTATATTATGATTTAGAGGTGGGCGTGATGCGCGCCTGTGCCCGCCAACTCATTGGAAGGCATGACTTTGGTGCCTTCGGTTTGCCCCCACAGGGAACCAACACCGTCCGCACGGTGCTACGCGCAGATTGGCACGTGCAACGAAGAGACGGCACGCCTTTCTTGATCTTTGAGATTGTGGCGGATGCCTTCTTGTATCGGATGGTGCGCCGTACTGTGGGAATGCTAGTGGATGTAGGACGTGGGAAACAATCGGCACAGGCCTTCGAGCAATTGCTGACTTCCCCCGAATTAGCACAGGGGGTGACGGTTGCGCCAGCGCATGGCTTGGTGTTAACCCAAGTCACCTATCCCGATGAAGAAACCTCTGTGGCGATGCCACAGGCTATTGACCAAGCTAGTGAGACATTATTATCCGTTCGTGAGGAAATAAGTCGTGATGAATAAAACGTATGCAACCACCCCGCGAGACATTCAACGTGAGTGGTGGGTCTTTGATGCAGAAGGGCAAACGTTGGGTCGCTTGGCGAGCCAAATTGCTCAAATCTTGCGTGGGAAGTACAAGCCCTACTTCACCCCCAACTTAGACACGGGTGACAATGTGATTGTCATCAATGCCGGCAAAATCCGTGTGAGCGGTGATCGCCTTGACCAAAAGCGTTATTGGCGCCACAGTGGTTATCCGGGTGGGATTCGCTCGGTTGCCCTGCGTGACCAACTGCGCCGCCACCCAGAACGCCCCCTTCGTGCGGCAGTGAAGGGCATGCTCCCCAGCAATTCTGCATTGGGACGTGCGATGTTGCGTAAATTGCACATCTACGTCGGACCCACCCACCCTCACGAAGCACAAAATCCGAAGCCCTATCCGATGGGCACATCAACACAAGGAAACTAACCCATGTCCGAATTATTCGCTTCTCGGTATTATGAAGGTATCGGTCGTCGCAAGTCTGCCAGTGCGCGGGTACGCTTGTATCCGGGCGGGAGTGGCAACGTCATCATCAACGACAAAGATGCGCTGGACTATCTCCCCCGTCAGGGCGATGTTCAAACGTTGATGGAGCCCCTCTTAGAAATTGGTCAAGAAACTCAATATGACATCTCGGTCAAGGTCAAGGGTGGCGGGATCAGCGGACAGCGCGATGCCATTCGTTTGGGCATCGCTCGTGCGCTCGTCAAGATGGACCCAGAGTTGCGTGGCACCCTCAAGCCAGAGGGCATGCTCACTCGTGATGCACGAGTGAAAGAACGCAAGAAGCCCGGTCTCAAGCGTGCGCGTAAGGCTCCTACTTACACAAAGCGTTAAGATCATCCTGTGCTGTTATCATCGTTAGGCAAGCGCACGTGGTGTTCCTTGCCTTTTTTTGTTGAATGAGTTCATCAAAAAGGAACAAGCCAATGGAAGAATATCGTTTAGGCATTCCGCGTGGTGTCACCGTTGATACAAGCGAATCAACCTATGGGAAGTTCTTGGTCACACCTTTGGAAAGTGGCTATGGAACCACGCTAGGTGTTAGCTTAAAGCGCGTTTTGCTTTCTTCACTAGAAGGCGCGGCGATCACCCACATCACCGTCAATGATGGGTTACAGCTTTACTCCTCCATCCCCGGCGTGCGCGAAACGGTTGGGCAAATCGTCCTGCAGATCAAGCAATTGCAGGTTGCGCTACACGGGGCAACCCACGCCTTCATGACTTTGGACGTGCAGGGGACACAACGGGTTTTCGCCAGTGACCTTGTTTACCCCCCAGAAGTCACCCTGTTGAATTCTGACTTGTATCTCTTCACCATGGATGATCCCACAGCGGAAGTGTCCATCCGTTTTGAGGTGCGAGCAGGCGAAGGCTATGTTTCTGCAGAACACATGGAACCTTCAACCGAAGGCTCTATCCCGATTGATGCTAATTTTAGCCCAGTGAACCGTGTCGTCTATGATATTGAGCCAGCACGTGTGCGTCAGCGCACCAACTATGACAAGCTGGTCATGGAAATTTGGACGAATGGTATTCTCACGCCAGAAGAATCTTTGCGCCGTAGTGCCAAAATATTGTTCCGCCAACTTTCTGCCTTCAACCCGGAATCTGATTGGGACATTGAACAATCATTTGAACAAGTGACCAACGCAGATGATGAGCTGGAAACCAACCCGATGTATGATGTGCCCATCGAGGTGCTTGACCTTAGCACACGGGTTTACAATTCGCTGCGGCGGACGGGCATCACAACCGTTGGGGATGTGCTGGATATGCTCTATCGCGGTGAGAATGCCATGTTGTCGATTCGCAACTTTGGACAAACTTCGCTAGAGGAGTTGAAGCAACGCTTAACAGATGGCGGTTATCTACAACAACCTTAAGCCACCCTATCGTTAGCGATGCCCCAATTAAAAACCCCCACCTTGTGCTGGTGAGGGTTTTTTACATCCAAGAGCGGGAGGGAATTACTTTTGACGAACCGCTTGAACGGATAATTCAAGCGTGACTTCTTGGCTAACCAATACGCCACCAGCTTCAAGTGCCATGTTCCACACCAATCCGAAGTCTTCGCGGTTGATGACAGTGGTCGCATAGAAACCAGCATGGTCACTTTGTGGGTTGCTTTGTACGCCATAAAACTCAGCATCCAAGACGACAGACTTGGTGACATCTTTAATGGTTAAATCACCGGTGACTTTGGCGCGTGTGGCATCCACTGCCTCAACAGCGGTGCTTTTGAAGGTGATGCTGGGGTAGTTTTCAACATCGAAGAAGTCGGCACCCTTGAGATGGTTATTGCGGTCTGTGACTTTGGTATCAACGGTGCTGGCATCAACGGAGGCTTCTACAGAAGCGGCAGAGGGTTTAGCTGCATCAAAGGTGATGGTGCCGGCGGGACCCGCAAACTGACCGCGAACCTTGCTAATCATCATGTGGCGAACGGTGAACTCTGCGGTAGAGTGTACAGAATCAATATTCCAAGTAGACATGGTGTTGCTCCTCATTAGGTTAGTTATTAAATGGACGGTAGTCCGTATCGCTCATAATTAAAGCGGACATCAGTCCGTTTGTCAAGGCTGATGAGGCGTGATCTCATACAATGTTTATCTTGTGGGGAATGAAAAACCGAGAGGGGATGCCTCTCGGTTGGGTGAATTATTTTTCTTCGCGCAGGTGTGGATATAGCAAGACATCGCGGATGTTGCGCTGATTGGTGAGCAACATGGTGAGGCGGTCAATGCCCATGCCAAAGCCCCCATTGGGTGGCATCCCATAGCGCATAGCACGTAG
>CAIRDJ010000133.1 GCA_903877335.1 uncultured Chloroflexota bacterium
CGACTCCAATGAGGAAGAGTCCGCTCACGAATTTGATTGTCCCCATCGAACGGTTCAGGCGTTTGAGTCCCCCTTTGGCACTGTCGAGCATGCCTGCCGCGATGATGAACGGGATGCCTAAGCCCAGCGAATACGCCAACAACAATGCTCCTGCCCAAGCGACGCTTCCACCATTTGCCGCTAACGTGAGGATTGCCCCATAGATGGGTCCAATACAGGGTGTCCATCCTGCCGCAAAGATGATTCCCATCAACGTTGAGCCAATGAACCCGCCCTGTTTTTGCATGCTGAGATCGGTGCGCGTGTCGGAATAGAGCGCGGTTTCCAGCGCGTTGAGATGTTGTAGCCAGAATGTGGCGGACTGATGATAAGCTCCGCCAATCCCCAAGTAGACCAAGAGCGGAATGAGAACCACCAAAGCAATCCAGTAACGCTGGATGAAGTTACCAAGTGTGCCGTCTAACGGTAAATGGGGCAGATCAAATGCCCAGAAGATTAGCCCGCTCAACGCCACCGTTATCAGGACGCTCGTGACGGGCGTGAACCCTGTTTCATGACGGCGCAGGTTGCTTAATGCCGTGCTGAGTGTTCCCATAAAGTGCAATCCAAACAGGATAATCAGCACGCCGCCCGCTCGCCCGATGATGTTGGTGGTGGCGTTTAGGTTGTTTCCGCCGATGGTGGCGATGAAGGCGGTTGAAAGCAAGCCCACTCCAACAAAGACCAAGGAGAACCCTAGTACAAAAAAGATGCTATGGATCACCATGTTGAGGCGGAACAGGAAGCCCCCAGCATGGTCTGCACGGGTGGTGGCTACCTGGTAGGTGGCACGCCCTCCCATGTAGGTGATGTACGCGGGCACTAACGGGAGAACACACGGGGAAATGAACGAGATCAACCCTGCCGCCAACGCTAAACCAAGAGAAAGCTCCATCGTTTTGGTTTCCTTTATTTGATAACTCTAACTGTTTAGAAGCAATCCGAATCCCTTATGTTACGCTTGCGGGTGCAAAAGTGCGCAAGTTCAGGGATTAAACAACCTCTATGTTACTTAGGTGGTGCAAGGTCGCCCGTAACCAGTGGCTTGCCTCGATGCTCACTTCAAGCGTGGGGAGCGCATGCCCCCTCCCGAAATCGTGATGCCAATATACCCCATGCACTAGATATGGCTTTAGGGGAGTTTTGAGTTCGCCTAAGCATGGAACGCCAATCCGATCCGCTAAGGTGTATCCGCCGAGCGGGGCAAGGGCGAGGGTGAACATCCCACGCGACAAATCATGGGGGTGGTTGACGGGGAAGGTGGCTAACGTGTGTGTGCCATCCTGTAGCTGGATGCGGTGGGCGGATGGATCCAATATCCATCTTTCTTTGCCGACCATGCCCAACTTCGGTATGTCCTCCCACCTTGCCCAATGCTCAACAGGCGACCATCCTAACGGTTCATGGTTTACATCTGCCACCTGAATCCATGACTCGTCTTCGTCCGTCAATTGATCGACGGCGTGCAATATCCCACCGTGCCCAAGTGTGCTACGGAAGGGGCTATGGTAGCTGGCATATTGATAGAGTGGGGCATGCGTGCTTGTCACTTGTACCACGTCACCCTGCACCACCGCAAAGTTGCGCCCACTGGATGAATAGTGGGGCATGGGTTGAAGCGCAAGTTGAGGGAGGGTCCCCCAATGGGTTATAAAATGATCCCCGCGCCCTCCGAGAATCTCAATGGGGGAGTTGGTGGATAACGCGGAGGGCGTGGCGACCGAAGATAAAACGCGCCCCCAGTGCGTATTGGTTCGGGCGTAGGCAGGGAAGCGTGCGCCACCTTGAGAGGCAAGTATTGCCAGCATGTGTAAAAACTGGCGACGGGACAAACTCATGCAGACACTTTGACCGATCGCTTGGGTTGGCTAGACGAGGGTTCGTGTTCTCCCTCTATGTTGACGGCACAAACTTGTACATGAAAGGTTCGGCGTTGTTTGGGTTGCCACGCTAACGCCCAGTGATAGAGCGAGGATGAACCGTCTTGAGCGAGTTGTGCTAGAGCTGTCTCCCCATCCAGCGTGATGAGAACACTCTGAAGCGGATGCTTGCCACCCCATGCCACGCCTTTCAGGATGACATTATCGCCAGCAATTTGAATCTGCTCTAAAGTGGACTGTGGCGCAACCCATCCGTCTGGAGGTGCCCCACGTTGTTCCCAAAATCCAAGCGTAGGCGTGGCGACGAAGTAAATCTGGGTGAGCCACTTGGGTTGTTTATAACCATAGCGTCCGCGCACGATCAAACGATAGCTTCCCCCCTGCGCCTGCGTGAGCGGTTGCTGATTGCAGTGGGTGGCAATGAAAGCGTGTTGAGCATCCTCCAGCGGTAAGCTCGTGTTGTAGCCGTCCGCGCCTATGAACTGAATGAAGCGTGCCTGAAGCGTTGGTTGCACCTGCCTAATCAAATCACACACAGAGACCGCCCCCCAGTTTTGCTCATAGAGCAGATAATTCTTGTTGCACGTCATCACGGCGGAGAACTCTTGTTGGGGTAATTTAGAAAAGTGTTGTAACGAAACCGCGAGGGGAATTTTGACGAAACCGTCCACTATCAAGGGGGCATTTAAGGCAACGGCGTGGGGTGGGCGGTATAACTGCTGTTGGAAAGGTTGATAGGTTGCCATACCGTACAATTTCTTGCTAGAACTAGCCGATAGTGTAACATACACGCCCAATCCACTCTGAACGCCATTTTGGGATTGGGATGCCGCGTTCAACTTTGCCGAACAAGGCTAACGGTTGAGGGTTTCTAGCGCGATCACGCCATTTGCCCCCACGGTGATGCCGTGTCGCGTGCGGGTAGGAATGTCCACCCGATCCCCAGCACGTAAGATGATGCGTTGGTTGAGCGTTGGAACGGTCAACTCTAGCGAGCCTTCCACCACAAATAACACCTTTGTGAATCCGTGCGAGCGAATGGCAACGCGCTGATTGGGTTTGCCAATCCATTGATAGGGACGGAATCCTTCTTGCTTGAGCTTCTCGGTGATGTTCTTGAGGGTGGGGTGCTGTACGTCACTCCAGCGGGTGATGAGTAACGTATCTACAGGTTGAGTCAGCATGATGATTAAGTCTTTCCTAACTGAATAACGTTAAGTTAATAAAATGAAAACGAAGTTTGCTTAGAGCCAGATAATTGTTTGCCTAGAATATAACACGGTTCATGGACTTGTTGACGCTTTCCCTCGTGGTCGATGTAGTCCCACTGACCGGGAGATTCGCGCAAGATTGTGTAATGAAGGCGTTTATAGAGGCGCAACGCTCCCTCGTTGTCCTTGGCAACTGCCAGCGTGATGCAAGCGATGCCCCGCGCTTGAAGGAGGCTTTCGATGTACTGCATCATGAGCGTACCCAACCCCTCATAGCGATAATCGGGATGGACGAAGAACGAGTACAAATAGGCACGCTCTTTGCCATCAGCAATGCGTTTATCACTACTGCGAAATAACGTAAAGATGCGCCCCACCACCACGTTTGCACTTTCGGCGATCAGCAGCAAGCGCAATCCTTGCTGTTGCTCCACCAACGCACGCGCATACACGCGCCGAAAGTGGGTGAACATGCCTCCCATTTCTAAGGCGGTCAAGTCTTCTGCGGTCACTTTGCGAAAGATGATTGTGCGTTTGCTGGTGGGTAGAGTGACGGGGTGGGGCGGGATGACTATCGCTTGACTCATAAATCACCTTGTTTAATCCAAGTGTCCAAGAGTGCCAATTCATCTTGTGGGGTGGTGATGTCCCCATTCAGTAAATGTTTGCGGAGGCGGTTGCGCACCGCTGTATAGATCGGTCCTGGATGAATCCCTTTGCGTTGCAAAACTGCCCCATCGGTGTGAGGTTGGATGTGTCGCCAATGGGTTAGGTAATCGTGATACTGTGACCGTGTGAGATCATCTAGTGCGCAATAGCGATTTGCCATGACGGATTCTAATGGGAATTCATCCAGAAAAAAGGTCGTATCGGCAATGTTGCCAAAGCGAACCCGATGCGGTTTGTGGCGCAAGATGCTTGCCTGCTCAAACGTTTTGACGATCTTTCCACTGAACAAGAACCGCTCCGCCACTGCCGCCACAAACTCGTTTTCAAGGTGCGCAAAAAAGATCACCCACAGCAAGCTAGACTCCACCCCATCCGCCAAAGCCAACGCTATCGCCTGTGCCACGTCCCCCTCTAGTAGAAGCGCAGGGTGAATCGCCTGTAAAATCCCATACTCGGTTAACAAGTGTAGGGATTGTTCAAAGTGAGGTTCTAAGAACATCAGCGTTAATTCGTTGCGCAACCGCTCGCCGGTGACATGTCGCAACGTAGCATGGGTGAGGCGAATGAGGTGTTGGGTGTGGGGGGAGAGGCTAAAGCCGTAACGGGTGGCATAACGCACCGC
>CAIRDJ010000134.1 GCA_903877335.1 uncultured Chloroflexota bacterium
ACGCCCTTGATGTACTTTGCGCGGAAGACATGGTTCATCCGTACTACCGAGTACAAGCAAAAGTTGATTGACCTCAACCAAACCATCAACTGGGAACCGAACCACATCAAGGATGGGCGTTTTGGGAATTGGCTAGAGGACTTGAAAGATTGGGCTTTAGGGCGCGAACGCTTTTGGGGAACGCCGTTGCCGATCTGGTTGGATGACCAAACGGGTGAGGCACTCGCCATCGGAAGTGTGGCGGAATTAAGCCAATACGTCGGGCGTGATCTCAGCGAGCTAGACTTGCACCGTCCTTACGTGGATGACATTACCTTCCCCAATCCCAACGGTGGGGGCGGGGTGATGCGTCGCGTGCCAGAGGTGATTGATGTTTGGTTTGATAGCGGGGCGATGCCACTTGCTCAATGGGGATACCCTGCGCACAACCAAGAAACTTTCGCCCAACAATACCCCGCTGACTACATTTGTGAAGCCGTTGACCAAACGCGCGGATGGTTCTATAGCCTCCATGCAATCAGTGTGTTGCTGAACGAATCGGTTGCTTACAAGAATGTGATTTCGTTGGGGCACATTCTCGACGAAGAAAATCAGAAGATGTCTAAAAGTAAGGGCAATGTGGTTGATCCTTGGGAAGTATTCAACACCGCCGGGGCAGATGCTCTCCGTTGGTATTGGTATACCTCTAACCCTCCTGGTGAACCACGTCGCTTCTCATTGGCGTTGGTGAATGAAGTCATCACCAAGTTCTACTTGACCTTGTGGAATACCTATAGCTTCTTCGTCACCTATGCCAATATCGCCCAGTGGACACCTGCTCAACTTCCTCCCATGTCAGAGCGCGACCCGCTCGATCAATGGGTGATGGCGGAGTTGAATCAGCTGGTTAAAGAGGTGACCGAGGCATTTGAAGCATATGATGTTCCACGTGCCACACGCCCCATTCAGGCGTTCGTGGATGAACTGAGCAATTGGTATGTACGCTTAAGCCGTCGCCGTTTTTGGGATGAAGATGCTGGAGCGTTCGCTACGTTGTATGAATCATTGGTGACCGTAGCCAAGTTGATTGCCCCTGCTATGCCATTCTTAAGCGATGAGCTATACCGAAACTTGGTGAAATCGTATGATGCTTCTGCCGCAGATAGTGTCCATTTAACCCTGTGGCCCACCTATGATGAAGCCTCCATCAATGCCGAAGTCATGGGGCAAATGCGAACCGCTATGCGCTTGGTCAGTATGGGGCGTGCTGCACGAGAAAACGTGAATATCGGTGTGCGCCAACCGTTGATGAGTGCGCAATTCATGGTGCGTGGTGCCTCTGACCGTCAAGCGGTCGAGCGTTTGGGCGATCTCATCATGAGCGAGTTGAACGTTAAGTCCGTTGCAACGGTTAGGGATGCCAATGCATTTGTCACCTACGCGCTGAACCCACTCCCACAAAAGTTGGGGCGCAAGTTTGGTAAAGAGTTTCCTCGCCTTCAAGCGATGCTCCGCGAAGGGCAACCTGCTGATGTGGAACGCTATGCTAAGGAACTGCTGGCAGGGCACACCATCCAGCTAGAATGGGAAGGGAACACCTACGAAGTATTGCCTGATGAATGTGAAGTCAAGCAAAGTGCGTCGGAAGGTTACGCCTTAGTTGAAGAAAGTGGCTATATGGTTGCGTTGGATGTGCGCATGACCGATGACCTAATCGCTGAAGGGTTAAGTCGTGAAGTGGTGCGACGCATCCAAAGCATGCGAAAATCCGCCGATTTTGAAATTGAAGATCGCATCCGCATCCAGTATCGTGCCACTGAACGACTTGCCCAGTCGATGCGCCAATTTAGTGAATATATCCAAAGCGAGACGCTTGCCCTAGAGATGACCGAGTGCGATCTCCCTGCAGGAGACTATTCCGAATCCTTTGAAGCGGTTGCCACAGACGATGAAGCGTTCTCGATCAAGTCGGAAACGTTCACCTTAGCGATCACGCGCGTGGTGTAAGAGCGTCATTTCGTCAAAAATATATAATCTAACCTAGATTGGGTGAGTAGTTAGAAGTTGCTATTCACCCAATTTTTGTTTATAATGACCCAATACTGATTTTGAAATTGTTTGTAAACTGGGCTAAATTGGGAATAGGTGACATCTATGTTAGGGAATAGACCAAGAATCGGCGATCCTCGAATGAACAGCTTGTCTAATTTGACCGAATACGCCTCATTGAAGACTCTCTTACAATGTGCTTTGCCGCTCGAAAGCGAGCTACTGATTGGGAATCCTGAAATACAAATTTCCTGCGGTGTGTTTTTGCGGGTACAACCTACAGCGCGGGTGGAGATTTTGGGGGGTGAGTTGCTCTTGATCTCCATGCAGTTGCTACGCACATTTGACCAGCACCTACAAGTTCAGACGCTTCTACATCGTTTCGCTGAGGCAAAAGTGGGCGCGATCGCCATTGAAAACGCATACCTCAAAGATGATCCGCAACTGATTGAACTGGCAGAATCCTATCAGATCGCCTTGATTGCTCTCCCTGATGGGCAAAGTTTCCCATCCATTGAGCGGGCGGTGAACGCCACGATTGCTAATCAATCCGCACAATATAGCCAGCGCATCATGGAAATTCAGCGCATACTCACCCGACATGTCGCTGAGAACAAAAGTTTGCGTGGGTTGTTACAGTTAGTGGTGCGTGCGACGGCAAAATCTGCGATGGTGCACGATGAAAATGGGGAGCGACTGGAAGAAGTTTATCATTACCCCAATCGACATTCTCAACCTCCCACCGTTGATAATGTCGATGTCAGTCGCTTTCGAGACTGGATACAAACCCATCAAAACTCTAATCAGTCAATTGACCTCAGTCCGTTAGGCTACACAATCGTCTTGAAATTAGAACGTCGCACGGTCGGTTACTTAACCATTTTGAATGCCCAACAAAACTTGACGGAATTTGACCGCTCCATCTTGATGTATAGCGCAGATATTTTTGCTATTGAGATGTCGAAAAAGCGTGCCATTGAAACTGCTGTCGAGCAAACACGCGGGGACTGGGTGCAGATGTGGTTGAGCAATAGTCCCAGCGATGATGATCTCACGGTGGTGCGGGCGCGACAAGCCGGCTTTGATATTGATACGACCTTCATTGTGGTGGTGTTTCAGGCGGAAAGCATCGGTTCGTCCTCAATCTATTTGGAGGGGTGGAGCAAGTTCATCCGCGATGATTTATCGCGTCGAGAGTTGAACGGTGCGGTTGGAATTTATGTGGATGTGCTGGTTGCTTTGTATCCGCTACCAGCAGAAGGCTCTCCGTCGCGCATGGAATCCATCATAGAGGAAATTCGCAACCAACTAGCCGATCGAATTTCACATAGTTGGGTGGGCGCAGGCGTAAGTCGTAGCATCACAGGGGTGCGTGGCTTGCGAGATGGCTATCGTGAAGCGCGCGATGCTTTGCGTATTTCAAGCGAACTGGGTTTGCGCCGGCAGGTGACGTTGTATAGCGACTTAAAACTCTATCAGTTGCTATTGGTCATGAAAGAAAAAAGTTTCGATGAAATGGCACGCTTTCATAAAGATACGCTGGGGGCGTTGCTGGAGCATGACGAACGCAAGCAGGGAGAGTTAATGCGAACGTTGGTGGGCTTTTTTGATGCGAATGGCAACTTGGCAAAAGCAGCGATTGACTTAGATGTCCATCGTAATACGCTTGTCTATCGCTTAGAACGCATTGCCGAATTGACCAACCTTGATTTAGACGATCCTGATAGCCGTTTGGTATTACATCTGGCACTCAAGATTGACCGCGTGTTGGCAACCTTATCACACCGTTAAGTAGTTCCCACCCTGAAGAGATTGCCTGGTGACGAGGGTGGGAACTTTTGTTTACGGTTCTAGGCGTTCGCTTAACTCGCGTAGGCTTCCGCGCAATGCCGCCATCATTAGGAAACTAGGCTTTAGGGTGGCTTGTGGGTCGGTTTGGCGGTTGAGAATTTGCCCCGTGATTTCTTGATAGACGCGATCTTTTGCAATCCAGCGGAACGTCCCCCGCAGGAGAGACTTAGGCAACGCAGGGTTAAGGGTGCCGTACAGTGTTCCTTGAATGCGCTGGAGCGTTGCTTCATATTGTGGGTAGGTGTGCGCACGCACCTGTTCATCGTATTGGTGGAGCATCTCATCCCAGTCAAGTTGATGGTGATACCACTGGCATAGCCCTTGCGCCAGCATCTTCGCGGAGTAGACAGCATCATAGATACCCTGCCCATCAATGGGGTCTTTTTGGTGATAGGCATCCCCCACTAAAACCCAACCCTTTCCCCCAGCTTGGCGATACAGATTCCCAATGCGCTTGATGCCCTGTACCGGTTGAACCCGCCGCGCGTTGCGGACGCGCTGTTTGATGGCAGGATGTAGGGTGATGATATCGTTGTAAAATTCATCCACCATTCCCGCGCTGGGTGCCACAATGTCGCTACGCCCCTCAACCACAATCGCGGTGGTATTGTCTGCGCTGTCCATCACAAGATAGGCAAATTCACCGCTTGCACTGGTGTAGGCAATGCTGGTCGCTTCACCTTGAGCATGTCGGGCAACACCTTCCCAATAGCTGTAGTACACAGTGGTGGGATAATTGGGGCGCTCATCATAGGTTTTTGCGCTGGTTTTACGCGCAACAATGCTAAAACGTCCATCCGCCCCCACCACGCGCTTTCCGTAGTAACGAGCGGTTTCGCCCCTGTCGAGGTGAGTTCCCGTCACGCCAATCACGCCTTCGCCTTGTTCATCCCACAGGAGGTGATTGACCTTGAAGCGTTGAATACCGCTGACGGTTTCTAGGCGTAGCGCATGATCCCATAGGGCTTTGTCAAAACGAGCGCGATCAATCGCATAACCGTAATTGCGCCCCTTGTGGTAAGGAAGCTCAATCGGAATTTCCATGCGCTCATCATCAATAATCATCTTATGGATGGGGGGAGTGTGTCGCGCATATTCGCTTTCTGGCGCACCGATTTCATCCAGCATTGCCATCGTGGCGGCTTGAATCATGGGGCAAGAGAAAGGATGGGGAGAAGGTAGCGCATCCTTTTCCAGCAACAAGACCTTCATCCCATTTTGACCGAGGTAAGCCGCCAGCACCGCTCCGGTAACGCGCCCACCCACAATAATGATGTCGTATTCGTTTGGTTGCATCAGTTAGTACACTCATCTACTTTGCACGTCAGCTCCCATGGTATGGGAAAGGTGGGGAACTTGTCCATAACCACACAAATAAAATCCCCAACCTATTCGTGATTGGGGATGAAAGAGTCTTGGCATGTTGCAGCACGTTTAGCGTGGGCGCAACATCACAAAATTATCTTGTGGGTTGGTCAACAAGGGGTAAAGATGCTGTACGACCTTAGCCTGATTGTTCACCTCGAGCGTTTGGATGTAACGGTTGAGCATATCGCGCACATCAGCGATCCCTTGATCGTTCAATTGGTAAATCTCTACGGTTGCCCCTTTAGCCAAGCGACGACGGATTGCGTCTACATCAAGGTTCATCTCCGGTTGGAAGCGTTGATAAATCACCCCGCCTGTCATGCCTGCACACAACCAAGGACCTGGATCACCCATGATGAGGACGCGCCCGCTCGTCATGTATTCGCACGCATAACCCTTGAGGTTGGCGCGGGTGGCAAGGTTGCCTAAGTGATCTTGGAGGGGTTCACGCACTTCTGCCCCAAAGATCACATCCGCCCCACTGAGGCGAATGCACGCGCGAGTATCGGCATATCCCTGCACAATGAAGAAGCCACCTTGTGCCCCATAGGCAAAACTCTTGCCAACCGAGCCATCTACCCGTTGCCCGTTATGGTTCAAGCCACGCAAAATTGCAACGAAGCCACCTTTGGCACACTTGGCAACCCCGTCTTGTGCGCCCCCTTCCACCAAGACCTCAATTGGATCATTCAGGAAAGATGCCAAACCGTTGCCGGGCACCGCTGAATTGCTGAAGTTCAGGTGAATGGCTTTAATCTCTTGCGCGTTTTCAAAGTCGTTGCGTTGAATTGCCCCGGCAAGATGCACGCCCAACGCGCGATCATGCGCCATAACGTGTTCATCGTCATAGGTCAATTCATTTTCACCGCGCGAAACATATTCCGCCACCATGTTGGTGATCTCACGAGTGAGGAAGTTGCGCGGGCGGGCTAAACGGCGACCCACGCCCGGCAAGTGCTTGCTGATGCTATGCAAGGAAATCCGCTTGAGCAACGGAGACAGGTCAATCCGATCATGGAACGCCATCTGTTGGAGGAGATCACCCCGCCCAACCAGTTGTTGGGCATCACGGAAGCCCAAGCGTGCCACCCACTCACGGATGTCTTGTTCCAGCGCGGTGAAGACGCGCACGATGCCATCGGATGAGCCTTTTTCGTGGAAGGGGCGGAAGGACTTAAAGCCTTTGATTTCCGCTTCTTCACGGGTTTTAACATGGGTGGTAATGCCAACATGGCACGTGCCTTCGTGACACCCGCGACAAATCGTACACCCCACACTCACCATCGCCATGGTGCCAAAGCCGATGCGGTTCGCGCCTAAGCACAACATCTTCACAACATCGCGCCCGCTGCGCATTCCGCCATCAACCCATAGCTCCACCTCACTGCGCAAGCCACTGTCGATCAAGGCGCGGTGTGCCAACATCAAGCCGATCTCACCCGGTAGCCCAACATGGCGTAAAGAGTGTGCCCGCGCTGCGCCCGTGCCGCCTTCATAGCCCGTTAGGTTGATGATGTCTGCTCCCGCTTTGGCAACCCCCACCGCGATAATGCCTACCCCCGGCACCACCGGAATCTTGACCGAGACTTTCGCATGCGGGTTAGCGGTGTGGAGTTCATCAATCAGTTGGGCAAGGTCTTCGATGGAATACAGATCATGGTTGTTGCTGGGGGAGATCAACTCCACACCCGGCATGGTATGGCGCACAGCAGCAATCTGGTCAGTGACTTTGTAACCCGGCAATTGCCCACCCTCGCCCGGCTTTGCCCCTTGCCCAATCTTGATCTCGATGAAGTCGCACGAGTTGAGCAATTCGATGTTGACCCCAAACCGCCCAGAGGCAACTTGTTGCCCACGATACTTGCGATACTTGCCCATGATCTCCGCCATTTCGCCACCTTCACCATTCATACAAATGATTTCCAACCTGGCGGCAGCTTCGGCATAGGCTTTGTAGGCAAGTTCCCCCTGTGAACCAAACGACATCGCGCTAATCAAAATCGGCATGCTGTGGTCGCCGATGCGTAAGCTAACTTCGTCTGGGCGAACGTTGCTGGGGGGTGTATCTTTGAAACCGATCAAATGGCGAACTGCGATCGGTTGCTTCTCTTCAAGCTCAATTAGTTTAGAGGTGTAATCGCCTAGTGTGATTTCGCCGGCGGCTAATGCCTCCACTTTCTTCCACATCTTCGGATAGAAGCGGTCAGGATTTTCTAGGCGGTTCTTTGCCTCGCCACGCAATTCAGACGCGCGAGCATCAACATCATCGTTAATGGCATCCCACGTTAGCCCACGCCCTTCGGAGCCAAAATAGTTGGGCGTGCCAAAGACAGAGGCGACACTACTGGAAAGCCCAATTGAGCTGAAGGAGTGACCATATCCCCGTAACTCATGACAACCGATTGTTGAGGTCACTTTCTCTAACCCCTTGGTCAAGATGGAGACCATTAGATTTAAGCCACTCATGATCTCCTCAAGCGTGGGCGGGGTTTTAGACGGGCGAGGTGCTAACCCCAACCCAACCGTGTAGAGGAAGTACGGAAAGACGGCGTTCGCCCCTAAACTGAGGCACATCGCCAAATCGTGTAAGTCACGAATCGCGCCGCTTCGCAGAATGATCCCCACTTGCCGACGTAGGTTGTAGCGATGGTCATGTTGGCGCAAAGCCTTGTCTACTGCTGCCACCGCCAAAAGTGGGTCAATCCAAACCTGTTGCCCGTCTAGTGCTGCCGTATCATCCAAGATCAGGCAACCCGCCCCCTTCATCACCGCTTCAATAGCGACCTGTTGTATTTTGGTCAAAGCTATTTCAATGGATTGGTCAAGCGGGGCACTCATGCTCAAAACAGCATATTCATTACTGAAGGTCTCTAAAATGTCTTCTAACAACATAGTGCCGTTTTGACTGGCTACCGCGCGCAGGTCGTCGTCGCTGGCATACGGCGCACTCCCCAATATAAGAGGAGTTTGAAGTTGAACCAGCAAGTCGTTGCCTAGTGCTTGCTTCTTGGGCAGGGGGCGTTTGCCTAATAGCGTCTGGGTAGAAAATTGTGCGGATTCTCGCTCTCGGTCAATGGCAGGGTTGGTGACGACTGCGACCGTTTCTTTGAAGTAATCCGCGAGGTTCATGCGCGTGTGGCTAAGGGCGGCAAGTGCACCATCCCAACCCAATGATCCGACCTGTTCTTTTTTGCTCTCGGTCATGGACTGAATCACTTCAACATGGTAGCGTTCCCAACCGAGCGAAGCCATGCTGTTGGGATCAATGGAGGGATGATAATTACGCCATGGATATTGACCATACGATGGGGGGGTAGGCTCTGCCAATTGTTCCGCCACAATGACGGGGGAGGGGGCAACTGCCAATTGAGCCAGGGGGCTTAGCCCAGCACCGCCATATGATGGGTTACGCTGGGGAAGGGGTTCTGCGATAGGTAGTTTGCTTAATGCAGACGGAACACGCTTATTCCCTTCGGGGTGACTGTCTTGTTGTTGTGAACGACTGGCAACGAATTTTTGAATATCGGTGTAATTCAACACCTCGGTGTGTCGCCCTGGACGGATGCGCAGTGCCACCTTTTCGCCGGGGGCGAGAGGCTTGGGGTCTTTCACCATTGTATCTAAGGGATACACACCGCGCTCTGAACTGGCGAAAAACTCTTTTTCAGTTTCCCCAAACCAAAGCGGGCGCAAACCGAGCGCGTCCACACTGAACACTGCCGTGTCAGCGAAGCGTGCCGCAACAGCAGCCGGTCCTTGTGCAAACGGACCGAAAGCCTGGCGCAGATGAGTATATGCGTCTTTGATGTCCGCACGATCTTGAATGAGGTCATGCTCATAGGGCGGAAAGACCAACTCCATCGCCTCAATCAAATCCATGTCATAATTCAAACACAAGGCATGAATCACGCGATCCACATCTTGAGAATCAGAGTTAAGCGGATCAAGGGGGATGCCCAGCATGTTGGCTTCCATACGGAAGCGCGAGATGGTATTGAACTCGCCATTATGTCCTAACACTCCGAAGGGTTGCACCCGCTCGAAGATCGGGTTGGTGTTGGTGGAGTAACGGGCGTGACCGAGCGTGATTGAGCTGGCGAAGTCCGGATCGCGCAGTTCTGGATAATAGCGACGCAAAATTTCCACTGTGCCCTGCACTTTGTACACCGCGCTGTGGCATGACATAGAAGGGAAGTGTACTCCCAAATCTTTTTCAAGATTGAGTTGCAAATCAAACAGGGTGCGCTCTAGGTTTTCATAGGGAACATTCCCCCCCATCCCGGCTATTTGCCAGAAGACAGGTTCATTTGCCTCTGCATTGCGTCCTAAAACAGTGCGGTTCACTTGCCCTTCCTGTTCTAACAGGATTTCTAATCCGCTACGGGTGATCGTGCGGCAAATTTGCTCAACTAAATATTGTGAGCGCGTCCGCGCTGTTGCCGGAATCATGATGTGGGCAACCCAAAAGTTGCGGTCAGTGGCGAGTGAAGCGCGCAAACTCAACTGCGACAGGCGTTTCGTCCACAGCTGACGGGGGATGTCGGTCATAATGCCCACACCATCCCCTTCACCGTCGATATATCCACTACGATGCCCCATTCGGGAAAGGGCTTCGATGGTTCGTTTTACATTTCCGTGTGTTGCTTGTCCACCTTTTCTAACTGCGCAAATTAATGCACAAGCATCACGCTCGCGTGTGTCCTCTGAATGGAGTATCAAGGGTTCAGTGGGTTCTCTTTCCGATGGATTCATTTCGATATGCTCCTGAAGTGACAAGAAAGATGCCAAAAGATGGGGACTAGCTATCATCGCGCCTTTACCCTACATCATACACAAGCATGTTTGTCACGCTTATTGTTGAAAATAACGATAAACAATTGATCGGCTTGTTACAAAAGGAACAAATTCTTTTAGTTCAGGTTGAGCAATCGCCGAATGGTGAGCGCAAGGTGGAGGGCGAGGCGCGTTTCTGGGCGGTCGAGGTCAATGTCAGCAATCTGATTAATGCGATTCATACGATAGAGGAGGGTGTTGCGGTGCACAATCAAGCGTTCAGCTGTTTGACTGAGGTTGCCGTGACAGTAGAAAAATGCCTCTAAAGTTTGTAGGAGGTCGGCGTGTTGTCGGAGGTCATAGTCAATTATACGCCCCAGTGATTTGTTACAGAACTCAATTAAACGCTCTTGGTCAGACAAGCCCAAGATCAGTTGATACACGCCCAAGTCAGCAATGTAAAGGGGGGTATCCGTTTGTAAGCGACCTGCCAGTTCCAATGCCTGCTCCGCATCACGATGGCTATTGCGCCAGTTACCAATTTCAAGGGCAGCTTGCCCTAATCCAATCGCAATTTTGATGTTGGGGAATTGACTACGAACCGCCTCAACGAACTTATTGGCAAGCGCGATGCTCGTATCAATGGGATCATGCTTATCGGTAGCATGAAACACGATGACCTGTCCTTCTCGCTCGCGTTGCCACACCAAAGCGCGCGCTTGTTCTGTTTCCACCACTTTGTTCACGATCGTTTCTAAACGTCGCACGGAGGGGGTTTTTTCACCGAGCCAGCGCAAGGCAATGGCAATATGGGGGAGGTTCATGTTATGGTTTAGCCGTTCACCCTGTCGGATTGCTTCCGACTGGCTAACGTCCCCGTTCAACAAACGGTCTAGGAAGGTGCCACGCAGGCGTTTTTCGGTCTCGCTAATTGCCTTCTGTTTCGCCATCTCTAAGGCACATGCTAGGGCACCGTGCTCCGCAATCAAAAAGTCGATCTCGTCCAGATCATCTTCGGCACCGATGATCGACAAGTAACCCCGTCCGATCTCCTTGGTGACAATGGGAGCAACAAGGCGTGCGTAGCCGGGGACGGGTAAGCCCTGCATCATGACCGGATTCGTAATGTCTTTCACCCGATGTCGATCTTGCATGTCGGTTGGTAAGCTATTCATGGTTTTGAGGTAACTCTCAATTTCGTCCCAAATCGTATAGAGATTGGGTTGAATTTCACTTTCCATGAGGCGCAGATACTTATCTTGGATGAGGGTGGTCTTACCGGTTAAGCGAGCAATTGCCCCGATTAACGCATTAATCCCCTCATTGCGCGCAGAAATCTCGGTCAACTCGCGGTAAATCTGCATCCCACGTCGATCAAGCTGGTTGTTTCGATCGACTAATAGACTAATGATAACGCGCTCAATCTGACGGATGGAGTGTGAGGCAGGAACAATCAAAACCGGTATGCCGTAGGCGTTTGCTTCAGTGATGGCACTATGAGAGATAGCTTTTTGAAAAATCAATCCAACCGCTTTGTTTTCTTCTGCTTTGCGAATGGCGGTCAGTTCTTCCGCTTGGGTGAATTGTTGTGTGCCTGTGTTGGCAACCAAAACCAAATCGCCAGGGTTGGGCGTGCGCTGCTCCAGCGGGAGTTCTGGATAGTAGATCATCACCCAGTTTACGACCTGATGGAGCTGCCCATTTCCCGCGACAATCTTGGTGTGAATCGGTAAGGCTTGTTTACGTATTTGTTCTAATGTAACCGCTGTATTTTCTTGGGATGTCATAGTCTTTAACGGTACTTTGCCAACCTACCTTATGTCTCACCCGTGATGACGCCTGCTAAAATTACCGCCGAAAACGCCAGCAACGACAAGCCTGTTAAATCTAAAGTCGGATCAATGAGCACGTTAATAAAGCCTAGCAACAGTAGGATGAAGCCCATAAACCACGTGATCGGGCTTACTTGCCACCCGTTGGTGAACTGAAATAAACCTGAACCAATGAGCACAATCGCACCAGAAAGTGGGACAAAACTATTCGGAATTAACTCCGCTTGACGCGCGAAATTGTCATTAACAATGGTCAGGAAAGCAAAAATCAACAGCAACGAAACCCAGGTCAACCGCTCGGCGCGTGTTTCTGCTTGGCTTTTTCTTCTGCTTTTGGTGGTCGGAGTGGACTTACGCTTACGCCTTACCATAGTATTGTCCTCTTCAGCGAACAAAAAATGTAATTTCACCCTTATGTTATCATTGTTCTAACACTTGTAACAAGATGATAAATACGATAGGGTTGCGATCATTCGCACGCCGCCCCTCACAAGATGAACCGTCAGGCACGAGGAGATCAAATAGCAAATGCGTATCGGGATCATAACCAGTGGGGGGGACGCTCCGGGCTTGAATGCTGTCATTCGTGCTGCCGTCTTGACGGCGCATGAGAAGTACGGGTATGAAGTGCTTGGAATTCGGCAAGGGTTTGATGGCTTGCTGAACCGCTTAGACCCCATGATCTTGACACCAGAGAGTGTGGAAGGGTTACATTTACGCGGCGGAACCATCCTAGGAGCTGCCAACCGTGGAAGTCCGTTCGCGCGTACCCAAGTTTTGCCATCGGGTGAAATTGAGGTTCAGGATGCCTCACACGAGGCAACCGCGCGCCTGCGTGAATTGGGGATTGATGCCTTGATTGTGGCGGGGGGAGATGGGACATTGCGTATTTCGGAGAAGCTCCATGACATGGGTGTTCCCATTGTTGCCGTTCCAAAGACCATCGATAACGATCTTTCCGAGACCGATGTCACGTTTGGATTTGATACTGCCATTCAAACAGCTACTGAAGCCCTCGATAAACTTCAAACCACTGCGGAAAGCCACCATCGCGTGATGGTATTAGAAGTGATGGGGCGCGACAGTGGATGGATCGCGCTGGTGTCGGGCGTGGCAGGAGGGGCAGATGTCATTCTCATTCCAGAAATTCCGTTTCAGCTTGACCCGATCCTCGCAAAAATCTCGAGGGTGAATGCGCGGGGGAGGCGCTATAGCCTGGTTGTGGTTGCGGAGGGCGCGTTCATCAGCTTAGGGGAGAAACAATACCTGGCGGACAGTGACCCAAGGCGGGAACGATTGGGTGGGATTGGCAATTTTGTAGGGAACGTGATTGCAGAACGTCTTGAAAATGAAGTTCGTGTTACGGTATTGGGGCACCTGCAACGGGGCGGTCAACCTACCCCGCGCGATCGCTGGTTGGCAACTCGCTTTGGCTCAATGGCGATTCAACTAATTGCCCGCCAGGAGTGGGGAATGATGGTGGCATTGCAGGGCACAAATATGGTCGCTGTCCCCATTGGGCAGGCAAACAAAAGCAATTTCATTGACCCGAACGGGGAAATGGTACACATGGCACGCGATTTAGGAATTAGCTTTGGGGTATAGAGTGGACATTCGACAACGGTTTAGGCATGTGAAAGTTTCTCATCTCCTGAATAGACGGTGGCAATGGATAGGATTAGCCCTGTTCTTGCTTGTGTGTGCATACGTGATCTTTGTTCCACCACAGGTGACCATCCTGATTTTAGGAATGGACGCGCGCCCCGGAGAAGGTTTTGCCACCCGAACAGACACCATCTTGCTGTTGAATTTACAAACCCGTCGCCTGCGCATGAGTATGTTCTCAATACCGCGCGATGTCTTCATCGAAGTGGAGGGATACGGCTCTCAGCGCATCAACTCGATTAACGTCTTAGGCGAATTAGAGCAAAGCGGAACAGGGGCGGAATGGGTTGCCCGTGCCATTGAGGACAACTTTAACCTTGAGGTTGATCGCACGGCACGCCTGAACTTCGATGCATTCGTGCAGTTGGTGGATGCACTCGGCGGGGTAACTGTTGAAGTTGAACGCGCCATTGTCGATCCCACTTTCCCAACC
>CAIRDJ010000135.1 GCA_903877335.1 uncultured Chloroflexota bacterium
CACCAGTTGTGCGGATCTGGCGCAAATTGCCCAAACGCGCCCGTTGGTGGTGGTGCATGGCGTGAGCGAAGAGGCAAACCGTCTGTGTGCCGAGCGAGGCATCGAGGTCAAAACGTTGGTTTCGCCCGGCGGTCATGAATCGCGCTACACCGATGTTGCCACGCGCGATGTATTTGTTGAGGCGGCGCGCAACGTCAACCGCAAGGTGATTGCCGAATTGGGCAAGCATGGCGTGGCGGCACAATTGGTAGAACACAGCATCCTCGCCACCATGAAGCAGGCAGTCCGCGCGGTGGTGAATGGGCGGGTGCGCGTGATCCATGATAACTACACTGGCTCTATTCAGGGAGTCTTAGCACAACCGATCTTAGAACTATTGCAACAGGGCATCATCCCCGTCATTCCCCCCGAAGGCTACAGCGCAAACGATGGCATCTTGAACATTGACGGCGACCGCGCTGCCGCTGCGGTGGCAACCCACATCAAGGCGCAAACGCTCATCATCCTCAGCAACGTGCGCGGGTTATATCGGGACTTTCCGAATGAAGATTCTTTTATCCCTCGTGTGCCGATGAGTCAGCTTGAAACCGCGATGGAATGGGCACAAGGGCGCATGAAGCGCAAAGTCTTGGGGGTGCAAGAAGCACTGAACGGGGGCGTAAGCGAGGTCATCATAGCTGATGGGCGCACCGAACACCCCATCTTGGAAGCATTGAATGGAAGCGGAACGGTATTCACAGCATGATGAACTTTGAGCAAATCACCACCCTAGAGAATGAGCACACTTCTGGCTCTTATAGCAAACGTCCGCTGGACTTGGTGCGCGGAAGTGGTGTAGAGGTATTCGATTCTTACGGCAAGCGGTATCTGGATATGACCAGCGGTCAGGGGGTGGCTTTGCTTGGGCATGCTCACCCGCGCGTAGCAGAAGCGATTGCCACCCAAGCCCACACCCTCATCACCTGCCCCGAGATTTTCTACAATGACCGCCGTGCGGAGCTATACGCCGAGTTGAGCAAGCACCTCCCCAACGGCTTAAACCGCATGTTCCTGTGCAACAGCGGGGCAGAAGCAAACGAAGGTGCACTCAAGGTGGCGCGGATTTTGACCGACCGCCCCAAAGTGATCGCTACGATGCGCGGATTTCATGGGCGCACGATGGGGGCGTTGTCGCTCACATGGAACAAGAAATACCGCGATAGTTTTGAAGACTGGACGATTCCCGTCACGCATGTTCCCTACAACGATTTGGATGCCATCGCCCGCGCAATTGACGGGCAAACCGCCGCAGTTGTCTTGGAGGCGATTCAAGGGGAAGGGGGCGTAAACCCTGCTGACGCAGCTTATCTACAGGGCGTGCGTGCGTTGTGTAGCCAGCATGGCACCATGCTTGTGTTTGATGAAGTGCAAGCAGGCTTGGGGCGCACCGGTCGCTGGTTCGCTTTTGAGCATGCCAACATCGTGCCGGACATCATCAGCTTGGGCAAGGGGATTGCGGGGGGCGTACCGATGGGGGCGGTGGTGTGGAACGGGGCACACGGCATGTTGCCCAGTGCCAGTCATGGTAGCACGTTCGGGGGCAATCCGCTGGCATGCGCCGCTTCGATCGCCACGTTACAAACGCTAGAGCAAGAACAACTCCCCCAACGCTCGCACGAATTGGGGCAATGGGCACTGGAAAGCCTGTCCCAGTTGGATTCCCCCCACATCCGCGAGGTACGCGGACGGGGCATGATGATCGGGATTGAGCTGAAATCGCGCGTGACTCCCGTCTTGATGTCGCTCCAAGAGCAGGGCATCCTCGCTTTGACGGCGGGCAACAACGTGTTGCGCCTCTTGCCTCCGCTGATCGTCACCGAAGCACAACTACAAGAAACCTTGACCGCCATTGAACACGCCTTGAGGGCACTATGACCTATCCCACCTTGATGACCCACCCGATCAGCATTGAAGCCACCGTTGCCGAACAACTCGTGCATGATCTTGTTGCCATCCCAAGCTACTCCCGCGAGGAGCAACCCGCTGTCACCTTCTTGGTGGACTGGTTCACCCAGCACGACTATACCCAAGCGTTTGTGGACGCGGCAGGCAACGCTGTGGGCATCGTGGGAGAGGGCGACGGGAGCGAGGACGTGATCCTGCTGGGGCATATTGACACCTTTCCGGGCAAGCCCACCGTCAAAATCGAGGGGCGCAACCTGTATGGGCGTGG
>CAIRDJ010000136.1 GCA_903877335.1 uncultured Chloroflexota bacterium
GACAACGTATAAGTTTTAATAACACGGTACCCATCTAAAATTTCAACTGTATACTTTCCTGGTGTAATCGTCGGCTCAAAATAAATTAAAGCCGAAAATGCGATGCCACTATCCGTGACACGATTTCGAGAATCAGAAGGGAGAACCACACTGCCGTCTGAATCCTTCAACCTTGCACCAACATTTTGTGTAAAGTTGATACCTATGCCTGTGTAATTGCTTACTTTCGTTTCTTCTGACTGACAAGAGATGCCCACTACCGATGATGAGCCACTTGTTGAACGAGAAGCACATGCCACCAAAAGCAGGGTGCTAAATACCACGACAATAGCAAGAATCAAATTCCTTAGCACGATACACCTCCGTAAAAACTCTTGTATAAGTGTACCACATTGCCGAAAAAATGATAAATACTTACCAAGTTGTAATATGCACGATAGTGAACACCCAATCAGGGGGTTAGAGGTGCGACGGGCGCGGATAGGTTGATTCATCAGCTGAACGTTTCCGATTGTTGCTTCAAGTGGACACCATTTTAACCTGAAGTGGACTACCTGTTGAGAACAGATTTCGTCTATGCTACCCTGAAAACCACATAGCAATGAGGATAAAAACAATGAAGACCTGGATGACGATTTGGTTAGGGGTTTTCTGGATGACCATTGGGTTGCCACTGGGATTGGCGCAAGATGCCCAACCCGGCTCCTCCGGTGTAGGGGACATTTATTATCCTGATCTGGGCAATGGTGGCTATGATGTCCAGCATTACACCCTGAACCTGATGATAGATGTTGAAACGAATTTTCTCGCAGGCACGGCGAAGCTAGAGGCGGTTGCCACCCAAGACTTAAGCGCGTTCAACCTTGACTTTCTCAATCTAAAAATAGCGACTGTGCTGGTGGATGGGCAAACTGCGCCGTATGTGCATGAAGGGCGCGAACTGACCATTCAACCGCTTGAACCGCTGGCAACCGATCAGGCGTTTGAGGTCATTGTGAAATACTACGGTTTTCCCCAACCCACAAGCCCAGAGTCGATCCCGTTTGAGATGGGTTGGAACCACTTTGGGACGGGGATTTACGCTGCCAATGAGCCTTCTGGCGCGGCAACCTGGTATCCAGTCAATGACCATCCCACTGACAAAGCAACGTACACCTTCAACTTATCCGTTCCCGAAGGCTATGTCGCGGTTGCCAATGGGGTGCTAGAGCAGACTATTCCCAATGGCGAGCGCGTGACCTACGTTTGGGAAGCACGCGACCCAATGGCAAGCTACTTGTCTACCGTCCATGTTGACCGCTTTTTGTTGGATGAAACGCGCACGGAGGACGGACTCACCCTTCGTAACTACTACCCCGAACGCTATTTGCAACAAGGTATTGTGGCATTTCGTCGGCAAGCGGAGATGATCGCGTTCTTTGAAACCGTGTTCGGCGAGTATCCATTTGAGGTGTATGGGGCGGTAGTGGTGAATTCTTCCTTCGGGTTTGCCCTAGAAACCCAAACAATTTCCATGTTCGGGCGTGAGGTGTTGTTTGGGATGGGCGGAGATGCCGAATGGATTATTGCGCACGAACTGGCACATCAATGGTTTGGCAACTACGTGAGTCCCGCCCAATGGCGCGACATCTGGCTCAATGAGGGCTTTGCTACTTATGCTGAATGGTTGTGGTACGAATACAACTACGGAAGCGAAGAGCTAGAAAATTTGGTTGCCGAAGAATACGAAAATGCCAGCAATCCCTTTTGGGTGCCAGGGCGCATTGCCGAACCATCACGCTCCGACCTTTTCAACGCAGGGGTATATAACCGTGGGGCACTCACCCTGCATGCCTTGCGCTTGGAAGTGGGGGATGCCGTCTTCTTTGACATCTTGCCGACGTGGTTACAACGCTACGCAGATAGCGTCGCCACCACCGCCGATTTCATTGCCTTGTCCAACGAGTTGAGCAACCGTGACCTTACAGGCTTCTTTGATGGTTGGCTCTATGAGGACGCATTGCCCCCGATTGAACAATTGGGATTGGGTTCAACAAACTGACCCATCCCCAAACGTGAACAGGGGCAAGGCTGTGAAGCTACTCGCCTTGTCCCTTGCTCGCTTTCAAACGTTCGGCATATTGGCGTTGGTAGAATTCCAAATAGGCACCCGTTTTGATCTTGCGCCACCATTCAGGATGGGCTAAGTACCAGTCTACTGTTGCCTTCAGCCCTGCCTCAAACGTGTATTGCCGCTCCCAACCCAACGCCTTCAGCTTTTGGGCGGTCATGGCGTAACGGGCATCATGCCCCTCGCGGTCAGGCACATATCGGATGAGGGATTCAGGCTTGCCCAAAAGTGACAACAGCAAGCGCACCACATCAATATTGTGCTGACGGTTTTCGCCTGCCACGTTGTACGCTTCTCCGCTTTGACCATGCAACAGGGCGGTTTCAATGCCCGTGACATGATCGTGAACGTATAACCAGTCGCGCACTTGTCGCCCGTCCCCATAGAGGGGCAAGGGTTTATCTTCCAGTGCTTCGGTGATGAAGAACGGGATGAGTTTTTCTGGGTATTGGTATTTGCCATAGGTGTTGCTTCCGCGCGTAATCACGGTGTTCATGCCGTGTGTGACGTGGTAGGCACGCACCAGCAATTCACCCCCGGCTTTGCTGGCGGCGTAGGGGCTATTGGGCATGAACGGGTCATTCTCCACAGAAAGGTGATCCCCTTCAATATCCCCATACACCTCATCAGTAGAAACATGCAGGAAACGCTCTATCCCGTGTTGACGGGCGGCATCTAACAAGATATTCACCCCTACCGTGTTGCTTATCACAAACGCATCGGGGTCTAAAATGCTACGGTCAACATGGCTTTCCGCCGCAAAGTTCACCACTGTATCAATCTGATGCTGCTCAAAGGTGTAGCGCACCACCTCACGGTCGGCGATGTCCCCTTGTACAAAAGCATAATTGGGCAACTCTTGCACAGGGGTGAGGTTGTCTAGGTTGCCGGCGTAGGTCAACTTATCGAAGCACACAATTTTCCAATCAGGATGGGTGCTTGCCATGTGGCGCACAAATTCACTCCCGATGAACCCTGCTCCACCGGTGACTAGAAGGTGCTTCATGCTTCCCCTCCCGTTTCAGGTTCAAGCGGTTTGTCGCTCGCGGGCGTGGACGGGGCGGCATCTTCTGGTGCAGGGGATTCTGCAGGGGGCGTGACCGTCTCGCTTGCCACTGGCGTAGGGGTTTCGGTCGCTGGTTGGGTAGCGGGTTCCGGCGCAGGGGCGGGCTTGACCAAGTATTTGTAGATGATCTGGGCGACCGCGTCTTCGTCGTTGCTCACGGTGGTTTCATTTGCCACTGCCTTTAGGGACGTGGCGGCGTTGCCCACCGCAATCCCTAAGCCTGCTAACTGAAGCATCTCGATGTCGTTCTCGGCATCCCCCACCGCAATCACATCTTGCGGGTCAACATTCATCTCCTTGAGCAAGGCGCGAAGTGCGTTACCCTTAGAAGCCCCATTCGGAAGGATTTCCAGCATGTGGGGGACACCAGCACTCAGCAAGCGGGCACTGCTCGCCAGTTGGGTGGCAAGTAGCCAACGTAGGGCTTTGATCTTGCGCTCGTCCCCTGCGCTCACCAAGACCAGTTTATTGAATTGGGTTGTTTCAAGTAGGTTCTGAAGCGTGCCTACATATTGTGGCTTGGTATCGTGCCAGCGCGTGTGTAACTCCTCAATGTACGGGTTGCTACCGCGCGCCAGGATGCGCCCTTGTGCATATGCCACCACCGCCACCCCTCGTTCTTCTGCGAAGGTAATGACCCGTCGCGCGACCACGGCGTCTAACGTTTGTTGATGGCGCAACTTGCCGCTGCCGTCGTATATGGTTAAGCCTTGTGTATAAATGCCTGGAGTGTTCAGGGCAAGTTGTTCGCGCAGGGATTGGCTAGAGGCATACGTTTTGCCGGTTGCAATGATGATCTGGATACCTGCTTCTCTGGCGGATTGTAACGCTTTCTGGTTCGCTTCCGAAATCTCATGCTTGCTATTCAAGAGCGTGCCATCCAGATCGACCGCCAAAACTTTATAGGCGCGTTGATCCGTGCTTGGGGGAGGGGTTTGTTCAGTCATGATGCAATTACGTTGCTCCGATAATATGAAACTAAATAATCTGAATATTGCTATAATCGCCCAAATTCATCTTGAGGGCGCGGGGCTTCTCCGTACCACGTTTAACCGTCGCCTTGCGCCCGATCAAACTGTCTTGCAGGCGCGTGGGCAAGTCTTCAAGCGTGCTTTCCTCAAGGATGATGCTTCGCTCAACTTCACAGTTGCGGATGGTGACGTTCTTGTCGATGCTGGTGTATGGACCGACGTAGCTATTCTCAATGCGGGCGTGCGCGCCGATGGTGGCAGGACCACGGATGATGCTGTCGGTGATGAGCGCACCCTCGCTCACGATAACGCGGTGGTCTATCATCGAGTTATGGTTGATGACCGCGCTTGGGGAAACCCGCTCTGCCTCCGCCATCTCGCTCAGGATTTCTTCCATGACCAAGCTATTTGCCTCTAACATGTCGGTTGGCTTGCCCGTGTCCACCCACCACCCTTGATGAATGTGCGGATAAATCGTGTAACCATTTTCTGCCAACCATTGAATCGCATCGGTGATTTCTAACTCACCTCGTTTGGAAGGCTTGATGGCGTGTACCGCTTCAAAGATGTGATGGTCAAACATGTAGATGCCCACCAACGCCAATTTGCTGGGTGGTTCTTTGGGCTTTTCTACCAAGTATTCTACGCTTCCATCCTCGCGTAGCTTTGCTACGCCATACGCGCGTGGATCGAGGACTTCCTTGAGGACGATTTGACTGGTCCAGGCGTGTTGGGTGAACTCTTCCACCAATTGGTTGATGCCCCCCTGAATGACGTTATCCCCTAAGAACATCACAAAGTCATCATCCTGCAAGAAGTCTTGTGAAATCTTGACTGCGTGTGCCAGTCCATCGGGGCTTTCCTGAGGGATGTAGGTGATCTTGACATCACCAAATTGTTCCCCGTTGCCCACCGCGCCACGAATTTCTTCCCCAGTGCTACCAATCACAATGCCGATTTCACGGATGCCAGCGTTGCGAATGCTTTCAATCACACGGAACAGAATAGGTTTGTTTGCCACTGGAATGAGTTGTTTAGCGCGAGTATAGGTGAGTGGATACAGACGAGTTCCCTTGCCACCGCTCAAAATCAAGCCCTTCATCAGTCATCTTCTCCTGAAGATCATCGTCATGGTCAATTTGATTTGTAAGAGGATAGGGGACTTCTTGCTTTCTAACAATGATAAATCCGCATTTTTGGCATCCCCAATTTGCACGCCGTGAACGCTGCAACGCAAATTCCAGCTAGGGTGGTTGGCAACCCAGCAAGACTAACACGGACTTAGCAAGCCTCCATCATGGTGGTCATGATGGAGTGATGAGGCGCGGTGCATGCCACACGCATGATTTCTGTCAGTTTTCCGCCCATGATGTGGCTACGACAACCTGTGTCGCAAAGTTGAAACAACGCACGGGTCACCATGAGGTGAATCAATAGGTGGCGATGGTGCGCTCTTTGGGGGCGTTGGTCAATGCTGTCCCCAGTATGCGCACATGTACGCGCTCGAGTGCTTGGCGTGCTTTGGCGGCGTGGTCACGGCGGGTTTTGCCAGCGCGGATGACCAATAAAATCCCATCCAGTTTGCTACCCAAAACAGGGGCATCGGTTGCCGCTAAAACAGGGGGCGCATCAAACAGGATGTAGTGGGCGCGTGCCTTCAACAATCCAATGATGTCGTTCATCCGCTGGCTAGAGAGCAAGTCCGCCGGATTAGGGGGGGGCGTGCCGGCGGGCAATACCTGTAAACCGTCTACGGCTTCGATCTTCACGAGGGGCGGGTTAGCCAGTTGTGCGTCGTCTAACATCATGGTGCTTAAGCCGTTTTGATTGGGCAGATTCCACAGCGTATGTTGTTGAGGTTTGCGTAGGTCAGCATCCACTAGAATGGTCTTGTTGCCACTTTGAGCAAACGTCACCGCAAGATTGGCGATCAACTCGCTTTTGCCATCCTCGCTGGCGGTGGAAGTGATGAGCAACGTTTGGAGCGGTTTTTCCACACTGCTGAACATCAGGTTGGTGCGCAGGGTGCGCATGGCCTCTGCTGTAGCCGAACGTGGGTCTGTGAGGGTAATCAGGTTGAGCATGCTTCGTTCACCTTCTTAAGCGTTGGCATCTGGGATCGCGCCCAGCACGGTTAGGTTTAAGTTGCGTTCAAGATCATCGCGCGAGCGCACCACACTGCTTTCTAACACCTCGAGGGCAAAGACCAATACACTCCCCACTAAAAACCCTAACACCGCGCCAGCAATGGCGTTGATGGGTGGGCGGGGGCGCAACAGGGTGTAGCTTGGGTTGTCCTGTAGCACGGCGTTCACACGGTCTTCTTGACGCGCGACTTGGTTCTGCTCGTTGCGGAACTCAATCAGTAGGTTGCCCCACTCGCGGGCGATGTCGTTTGCCAATTCCCCACTGTACAAATCCACATCAATTTGCACGGTCAGGTTATTTTGGTTGCCCACTAGGGTGGTAATCCCTTTGAGTTGTTGGGGGGTCATGTCCAACCGTAAGCGGTCGATAATTTCTTGGGCGCGTAGGGTGCTACCCAGATATTGCACATTGCTTTGAAGCAAGCGGTTGGTTGCTTCTGCTAAACCTAAATCTGCACGGGAAGGCAAAATAAGTACCGTTTGTGTGGCGCGGTAAACGGGGATCTGTCGTGCGCTTAAGTAGTACGCAACCCCCGCGGCAATCACAACCAGCAGTACAATGATCCAACCCCGTTTGAGAATGATTCTAAAATATTCTGCGAGGTTCATACGTCGTCTCCGATTTTGGCGGTTTACCAGGTCAAAGGGGGACTGCACAGCAACCACCCCTTAAGGCGCGGTTATTGTGCATCACGGACTATCCCACTGACTAGGGTAAAGGTTAGGTTGCGGTTGGAGTTTGGACAGGGTGGCTAATTTATGGGCTTCAAAACCTTGTCGCACCTCCGCCAGCGTGCGTTGCTCAAGCGGATGGAGATAATCAGGCGCGATTTCTGCGAGGGGCACCAAGACGAAAGCCTGCTCTAAAACGGCGGGATCGGGGATGGTGCGCCCCAAATACGTCATCACGCGCTCATCAATCAACACAATATCCAAATCCGCCACCACCTCTGCCGAACCTTTCACGCGCCCTAAGTCGCGCTCAATCGCTTGGAGCACCTCACGTTTGAAGGCTTCGGGGGGGTGTTGGCTCCTCACCATGACCGCCATATTGTGATAGAGGCGGTTTCCCCCTTTGGCATCTGCGCTGACATACACCGAAGAAACCGCGTGCAACGTCCAAGCGGGTGGATGATGTAACCGCTCTAAAATGCGCTGTAGATGAAAGATCGGCTCGGTATTCGTGCCGATCGAAAGGTAGTAGCGCGTCATGCGATTGTTGCTCATTGTGGTTTGGACAGGATGATTTGACGGGTGGGGGGCGTTTGATGGGGATGCAACGGCACAATCCAACCCTCACGATACAACCTCATCATGGTTTCAAAGGTTAGCTCAACTTGTTGGGCGCGTTCAGCAGTGAACACCGTATCAAAGATCAACTCGAACGGTTGCACATCGTTGAGATACTCACTCGTGAACTCATTATAGAAGGTGTAGCGATCGGTTGCCTGTGCATCACGAATGGCGAAACACCACGGAGCGAGTGCAAAGCGCGTGTGATGGTCAATCATCATGGTGGTGTAGTGCATGGGGGGGCGTTTCTGGGCGTTCTCGATGGCGTGTGCATAGGCATCTAGCATGGTGTGTTGGTCAAAAACGGTGCGCAAATGAGCCATTGCATCTTCCGTCACCGTGATGCGGTTCTTGAGGATGTGGGCGGCTTCGTTGGCAATGGTCTCGTGGTCGCCATAATTCACCTTCACGATGAGATGCTCAGGCAAAAGCTCACGCCCAGGTCCAACGCGCGAGATGATGGCAGGCGTGCCACATGCCAAAGATTCATACGCCACATTGCCGAAGGTCTCCACATAGCTTCCAATGGAAAAGGTGACATCGCCCAAAGAGTAATACTCGGGCATTAAATTTTGATCGACCCAATCATGAAAGATGAAGTATTGAGTCAGGTTCAGGCGGTCTAAGCGTGACAGCAATTCGGCGTAAAACGCGCGGACATCTGCGGACAGTCCTACATCCATCCACTTGGGCACGAGGACGCGCAGGTTATGGAGCTGATGCGTATGCACTAATTTGTTCGTCACCTCAATGACATCTAGGATGCCTTTGGATTCTTCGGGACGATGGGGATATAGGGCGATTAGGTGCTCATCAGGGTTGACCTCCCGAATGAGTTCGAGGATGCGCTTGGGCGGGGTGGGCTTGAACTTATCGAAGTCCAAACCGTTATAGATCACTTGCACGCGCTCAGAAAGTTCTGGGAAGAACCGCCCCACTGTGTGCTGAATGACTTCTTTTTGGTGTTGACTGATCAAAATTAGCTGATCCCCGTTGAACAAGAACGCGCTTTGCAAGGTCTCTGAGAATAAGATGCTGCGTAAGGAAATCACCGTTGGGATATTCTGATAAGTGTAGGGAAAGATGAACCCTCCGTCGTGGCTGTAATATACATCTGCCTCTTGTAGATATTGGCTAAGGTCTTGGATGGCATTGGCGAGATGGTAGATCGGGGTGGCGTAGGGTTCGGGATAGGGTTGCTTAAAGCGAAACGTGGGAATCACGTCAATATTCGGGTGCAACTTGAACCTAGCAACCGCATCAGGTTCACGTCGGGTACAAAGGATCGTTAAGTGGTGTCCGCGTTGTGCGAGATGGTGGGCGATGGCGTGCAGTTGCTTTTGTGCCCCCCCCATCACTCTGTTGAGGAACAAGGGCGTCATGGAAAAAACAACAATTTTCATGGGTTGTGCTTCTCAGTCATTACTCATCCATCAAGTGCCTAAGTTAATGTGAATTTGCCGTGCTAATCATGTTAGCCTCATCTTTTACACCTATCATTATGGGCGTTAGAGGGGCAATAAAGAAGGTTTTCTTCAATTTTCGTTGGTTGCACATTCAATATCAATCCAATTGATGATCGTGTTGCCACCGATGTTGAACAACCGAAAGGTGTTCCACAAATCGAATACCCTGATATACAACTTCATTGGTGAGGATAAACATGAAAGAAAAAAACGGAAATGGTCACAAGAACGGTTCATCAAATGGGAACGCCCAAATGATGTTTTCCCCCCTTCACTCACATGGCATTGAATTGGATGTCGAAGAAACATTGAGCCAACCAATCGTTGTTGCTGGCGCAATGACCCTGCAAGAGAACTGGCTAGAGCACATCCACACCCAGACCAACACGCCGGATGTACATGAACAGACGGAAGTCGTGACGGGGGACGCAGTGCAGTTTGAAAAGATTGAACGCGCCATCCATGATTTGTTGGATGCGTTCAACGTCAACTGGCAAGACCCCAACTATACCGAAACCCCCGAACGTGTGGCGAAGGCGTACTTAAAGTATTGGGCGAATGGATATGGGCGTTTGCCAGAAAATGAAATCACGGTCTTCCCCAATTCCAGCGGAAGTGGCGATCTGGTCATGGTCAAGGATATGCAGTTCTACAGCACCTGTAGCCACCACCTTGCCCCCTTCAAAGGCATGGGCGCGATAGCGTATTTGCCCGGGGATAGTCTGTTGGGGTTGTCTAAGTTGGGGCGTATCTTGGACATTTACGCACGACGCTTTCAATTGCAAGAACGCATCGGGGCACAAGTAGCGGATAAGATCATGGAACTCATTCGCCCACAAGGGGTCATGGTGGTCTTGTATGATGTTGAACACATGTGCATGTCCTCGCGCGGGGTACAAATGCACGCCGCCAACACCACCACGATGGCAACACGTGGTGCTTTCAAGCA
>CAIRDJ010000137.1 GCA_903877335.1 uncultured Chloroflexota bacterium
TCAATCATGCGCACCACCATCTCCCCGCCCACTTCAACACCGCGCAAGTCAGCGGTCTTGATGAGCAGATCACCTATCGGTTCACCAGCTTCTGTCCCCGTTTCGGTCACGGTGATGGAGGCGTTCATTGCTTGCAATACCTCTAACAAGCCGGTGCGCGTGGGGTTGAGGTTGATACCCTGCAACAACAATTCACTGTCGGGGACGATGCTGGCAGCGACCATCAAGAATGCGGCAGAAGAGAAATCACCCGGCACCGTGATATTAAACGGTTGAAGCACGCCCCCTGCTTTCACAGTGGTGACATTGCCATCTACTGTTAGATCCGCGCCCATCGAGCGCAACATCAGTTCAGTATGATCGCGGGCAGGACCGGGTTGGATGACCACAGTTTCCCCTTTGGCAAACAAGCCTGCCAACAAGACCGCGCTCTTCACTTGTCCGCTTGCCTCTGGCATGTCGTATTGAATGCCAACCAGTTCGGCAGGTTCAATGTGTAAGGGGGCACAACCGTTCGTATCGGTGATCTTTGCGCCCATCATGCCTAGTGGCTTGGTGACGCGCTTCATGGGGCGACGGCGCAATTGTGCGCTTCCGTCCAAAATGGAGGGGAAAGGTTGCCCCACCATCACGCCAGACATCAAGCGAATACCCGTTCCAGCGTTGACAAAATCAAGCGGAACGCTGGGTGCTTGATAGTTCCCCCCATGAATGGTGAGGGTGTTGGTGTCATGGCGTTGTATGTTGACCCCCAACGTGCGCACAGATTGCAACGTGGCTTCAGTATCCCCAGCTGCCAACCAATTCCGCACATGCGAAACGCCGTTGGCTAAACTGGCGAACATGACCGAACGGTGTGAAATGGATTTGTCCCCTGGCACTGTAGTGGTACCCCGAATTGCTTGACCTGCACGAATAACAAAGCGTGTGTTCTGACTCATTATTTTGCCCCTTTTTGTTGGTTAAGCCACCACTCATTGCGCGTGTCGCGAATGGCGGATAAAAAGTTCACTAGACCGACTTCATCCCCAGAAATCAACAATGCCTCTAGTTGTGCCAACTGCATTCTAAAGAATGCCAACATGGTTGTAACTGCTTGCTTATTCGTCCCCAAAATATCCATCATCATTTTGATGTCGCTGGATGCTAAACGCGATGTATCTCGAAAGCCAGAAGATGCCAGTTGCCAAACTGCAGGGTCAACCTGCGCCTGATAAGCAGTGGTGGCAACTAACGCAGAGCTGATGATATACGGCAGGTGACTGATGGTTGCGACGGTTTGGTCATGACGTGCCGCATCCATCTGGACGGGCACCGCGCCTATGCTCTCTACCAAGGCGACAGCGCGTGAGAGTGTGGCGGGGGTACGGCGTTCGGTTGGCGTAAGCACGAACGGTCGCCCAATCAAGATTCTCGCTTCGGCGTGTTGAATACCGCTATGCTCTTTGCCCGCCATAGGGTGCCCACCAATGGCATGAATCCCAATGGGTAACTTGGACATTGCCCGCACGATTTCCTGTTTCGTACTCCCAATGTCTATGACAAGGGTATTATAACGCAAAAAGGAAACCAGTTTGCGCTCCAACAATTCCACAATAACGCGCACCGGCGCGGCAAGAATGACCGTCTCTGCTTGGCTTACCCCCTCTCGTAAATCATCTGTGCCCACGTCAATGATTCCGTTCGCTTTGGCATAGGCAAGCGTTTCAGGGTTGGGGTCTACCCCAATGATCGTATCGGCGTGCGGACGCAACGCCAACGCTAAAGACCCACCCATCAACCCCAATCCAACCACCGTCAAGGTGGAGGTATGAAATGCACCGCCCAAGATGTTCCCCTTCTTCACAATATGCTCAACACAATGCTATCAATCTAGTCGTTCAAACTAACTTTGTGGAAACAAATCTCGGCGCAATGCTTCTGCCCCGCGCATGTAAACATGTTTGATTTCATCTTGGGCTTTGGTGGTATTCCAATGAATCAAGATGCGCACACACATTTTCAAGCCGTGTTCAGCATTCATCTCCAACGCGCCCATTAACGCTACCGTATTCCAACCCAAATCGCGGGCAGCTTTGGCAGGAAAGGTCGCGGTCAAATCCGCCGTGGTGGTAAACAGCACACTTGCCACATACGATTCCTCAATGGCATTGAGGGCAATCAGCTCCTGAAGCAAGACACGGGTCGTTTCTAAGATGGCTTCTTCGGTGTTTTCGGCGACGCATGCCGCCCCACGTACCCCACGCACCAACATCATCTTACGCTTTCTCCTAATCGTTTAAGCAAATAACACAATAAAAAAGCGCAGGGCAACTGCTCTGCGCTTGGTGTTGATCTATCTTATGTAGCAGATCGCTGTTTACGATCCTGCCCACCCGCTCAATAGCACGCTACCGACCTAGTATGTGATGCGTATAGTTACGATAGCTAAAATACAAGTGCGCGCGGGCGGTTGTGTCCATGTTAAGCCTGATCCAACAATGGGTAAAAGTTATACTCAAAAAATAACACGCCCAGCAAAGATCGTCAACCTACACCTTGCTGAACTTCGCACCAATCTGTTTAATCGTCGAGCGCATTCCGCAACTCACTGACCAGTTGGCGCACGCCTTCCACCCCGTTGGCATGAGCGGCTTTCACCAACGCGCTCCCCACTATGAACCCGTCCACCAACCCATTCATGCTGTGTGCCTGTTCAGGGGTGCTGATTCCAAACCCTAGCACCAGTCGCTTGTCGGTTAGACGGCGAACACGGTTGATGAAGTCCGTTAGGTTTTGCGGTAGCTCCGTGCGTGCCCCTGTGATGCCGGTCACGCTCAACACATAGATGAAGCCACTTGCCTGTTCAGAAGCAACCGCAATCCGCTTTTCGTTGCTGGTGGGAGCAAGGAAGAATACCATCGCCATATTATGCTGTTCACAATAGGGGGCAAGCATGCCCGCCTCTTCTGGGGGCAAGTCCGGTATGATGAAGCCATCCGCCCCAGCTTCTTTAGAGGCGATCACAAATGCTTCTAGCCCATACGCCATGATTGGGTTGAGGTAGGAGAACATGAACATCGGTTGCATCACCCCCCGTGAGCGTAAGGTGCGCACGGCTTCTAATGCCTTTTGCACGTTCATGCCTTGTTCAAGGGCAATCTGTGAGGACATTTGAATGGTGGGTCCGTCCGCTAGAGGATCGCTAAAAGGGATACCCACTTCAAAGCCATCCACACCCGCTTCAGACATCGCCACGATTATCTCCAGCGAGGTCTCATAATTAGGAAAGCCCATCGTGAAATACGGTAGGAATGCCGCCCGATTTTGCGCATCAGCGGTGGCAAACATCTCATGAATTGCATCTAAACCTGTCGTAAGTCGCATCGTGTTGCCCTATCCTAA
>CAIRDJ010000138.1 GCA_903877335.1 uncultured Chloroflexota bacterium
ATGTTGTCTTGCTCACTTTGGCACGCTATTTGGTGGATCACGGGGTAGAACTTAACCAGCAGGCGTGGCTCAAACTGGTTGAAAAGGCGCAAGATTACTTGACCGTTTACTACCGCCAACATGACAGCGTGGTATCCCCAGCGCTGTTCATGAACGGGTCGGAGATCATGCAAGCGTTTGAGTTGCCGCCCGGCAAGCAAATCGGCATGCTTTTGGACGCGCTCCGAGAGGCACAAGTCGTTAGCGAGGTGCAAACTGTAGAGCAGGCATACCAATTCATCTCAACCCAACTGGGTCGATGAGGTCTCATCCTCTTGGGGTTTCGTCTGTAAGAAGATGAGGTGCGTATTCCCGTAGGTGCGTTCATCATAAATTTCCAATTGCTTTAGCTGTAGCTCAACCCCGCGTAACTCTTTGGGGTCAATTTGTACAATGACGGTTAGTTCATCATGAATCCACGATGGATTCTCTTCAAGCGTTTTCAGCGCCTCAATCCACAGATTCTTATATTGTGGGGGAGCAATGTACATGTAATGGTAGGGGCGTGGTGGAGTAGTTTTGAGCAACAGAAATGCGTTGCGTTGCAATACCTCGCTTTGCTCCAAGAAACCCGTTGTTTTGAGATTCTCCAAAACCGTATGAATCGCGGTGCGATCCATGTCTACAAAGGTGGCGAATTGTGCCCCACGGCTCAACGCTTCGATCCCAACGCTCCCTGTTCCAGCGAACAAATCGAGAAAGTTAGCATCTAAGATGTCCCATCCAATGATGCTAAACAACGCTTCTTTCACGCGATCCATGATGGGGCGGGTTGAATCCCCTGGCACCAGTTGGAGTTTTCTCCCCTTGGCAGAGCCAGCAATCACACGATGAGACATGCTTTCACTCCTGAAAATGGCGAAGTTGACTAAACGCTTTGAGGTTAGCGAGCGGGCTTGCTACGGAAATGGCATCCTCTGCGGTGAGGATGATACGCCGACGGTTCACCTCTCGCAAGGCATGGACGGCTTGTTGCCGAATTTCCGACGGGGTGGAGAATAACAAACCGTTCGTTAGTGCCCCACCACACACCGCCCCCAATGATAAACTTTTTCCTTGCACAAGGTCTACTTTGTCAGCATGGCTATTCCAGTTGATGGCTTGGGTGGGGTAGTCCTTGAAGACATCGAACATGGGCGAGTTACCGCGGAGGTGTAACAGATTGAAGGGAGTGCGTTCCTCCAATTCACCCAATATCTTAAGGTCATACGGCACACCGAACGATTCATACTCGGCTTTAGCAAGCAGACCGTAGTCGCCATATTCCACGATGTAAAGAACGCCATCAATACCCAACCGCCGCAACGCAATCACATAGTTAATCGTGGTTTCTGTTAGGATGTTCAAGCAACTTTTAAGCCGATCAGGGCGGGTGCGCAGGTGATCCACAAAGGTGGCATGTCCACTTAGGCGCATTGCTTGGCTCAAGGGACTGTAGATGCTCATCAGGATTGGAACGTGTCCTTGGAAATGTCCCACCAACTGGCGAGTCACTTCAAGCTGTTTGCCCAGCTCACCGCGTTGTGGGTCTAAGTTGCGGATTTCCGTCCAGTCCAGCGAGCGGTGGATAACATGCTTGGTGAGTTGGCGATCTCCGTTGAGTTGCCCGCTCCACACCGACTGAACCCCGTAATCTGTCACTGCGTAACTGCTGGGTGGATGAATAACCAGTACGTCCCAATCAAATAACTCTTGAAAGTGAATCATGGCTTGTGCATAGTCGCTAATGCGCTGGTCATCACCGGGGAAATGCCGCATCAAGAAGATTGGGAAGGGTTGGGTAGCATAGCCCCCTATAGTTTGTTGAATGCGTTCCAGTTTAGCGTTCATGGGCTTGCCTTGTAATGCCTATTCCCGGCGAAAGGACTACCTCGTGACCAATCAGTTGCCCAAGATCAGCGAAGCGCACTGATGATAGCGTGTTTGTAACCGTACAGGGCCGTTTTGTATAGTGGCAAGGTGGCAAGCGTAGGATGAAACGACACGTTTTACTGGGCAAGGTTGCTTGTGGCTTCATGCTGTGGCGATCAGGCATGTTGCTGTCCGCATGCTATGAATTGGGGTGAATGCTCCCACAGGTTATTGGCGGTGCTCGAACGGCAAGAGTTTGCCGCTCGCTTCGCACGAGGCTTTCGCGCTGCACACATTCGTATCGCTGGAAGAAATTCCTTTGTTTTGGTGACAAAAATCACGACGATTGGGCAAGATAGTTTGTTGATTTAGCAGGACGACAGTGTTATGCTTAACGATCTATATCCACTATCAGAAAACGTTTTTTATTATGCACGAAATGGTGACCAGAGAAGCAACACTTTCTGATCTTGACACGCTTGGTACTTTGTGGCTCACCAATGCCAAACTGCAGGCAGAATATGATGGGCGTTTTTGTCCTTCTACGGATGGTTTGGTGCGCTGGATGGACTGGGCACGGTCCTGGTTAGCCAACGACCTGTACACGGTAATTTTGGTTGCAGAGCGCGATGACTATGTTTTAGGGTATATTGCGGTTCAGATAGAAGGAGGTCGTCCAGGGATGCTACCAGAGCGCGTTGGGCGCGTCCGTGAGATGGTCGTTGACCAACACGATGGCGAAGGTGTAGGCACGGTACTTGTGGATGCCGCCAAAAATTGGTTTTATGATCGCTATGTAAGTGTAGTTTTGGCGGATGTCCCGCGTCGTGCCAGCGTGCAACAGGCTTTTTGGCGTGCTATTGGCGCAACCGTTCATACGGAGGTCATGTACGTCAAACTGGGCAATCACCAGTAGGTACACCGTGCTCATACGACTTGCACGCCTGGATGAAGCTGGAGACGTCGCAGAGTTGTGGATGCAACTGGTGGATTATCACCGCGCACTGGACCCAGACTTGCCCGCCCCTGAACCTGACGGCATCCAACGTTACGCAAAGTTCATCTTGAATCTCCTCCGTCGTGATGATGCGAGGGTCTATGTGTTAATAGACCGACGTGGGCGCGTGGCAGGTTATGCGCTGGGGATGATAATTGATCTTGTCCCAGAGGCGTTCGTTCAAGAGAAGGCAGGCTTCATTGCCGATGTCTATATTGAACCGCCCATGCGCACACAAGGTTACGGGCGTGCTTTGGTGGAACACCTTTTCAACTGGTTTCGTGAACACCACCTCACCCTGATTGAATGCGATGTTGCCAGCAAAAATACGCAGGGGATCGCTTTTTGGCAACACCTCAGCGGTAGACCAATCATGACGCGCTTACGTTTCTCCCCATCGCCCTTTAGCGAAACCGATCATGGCAAGCCTTAACCCTTTCACTCGACAGGAGCAAGCATAATGCGTTACCTCCATCCTGTTGCACCCCACGAACGTTGGTTGGCACATGGTACGTATGAGTGGGTAGCAGTTGCTTCTAACCAAGTGGTGGCAATGGAACATTGGACGTTGCACGAACACCCCGATGGTGCGCGTTTTTATCGGGTGGATTTCGATGCGCGTCAAGGGGAGGGCACAACTGAACTGGTGGAACTGTGGCAAAGCCCACCCCACGAAGGCGCGCGCTTGGAACGGGTGGAGGGGTTGCTATTCATGCCACCTTCCCAACGTCTCCGCATGGGGTTACAGTTAGGGGCGGATGGCTCATTAATTGCGAGTGCCTCTGATGGCACACAGCATGCAGAGCGTGTATTGGAAAGCCCAACGCCTGCTTTGATTTTCCCTCGCTCAACGTTTTATCGGGCGTACTTGCTACAACAGTCCCTAACCGCCATGCCCATCTTCTTTCATGCCCGCTCTTTGGACAGTCTCGGGGTGGCACAGTTATCCATTCACCCCGTCACCTCCCAGTCTGTGACCTTTGTAGGGATAGGCGACTATTCTTTTGCGGGTAGCATGAGTTGGGATCAGGCAGGCATACCACACGAAGGGCAATGGTTGTCAGATCAAGCCTATCGTTTTACCATGAAGCGATATACACATCGTTGATAAACGGATAAGAGCTTTCGCAAATGCGCTTTAACTTGGGTGAGTTTCTTCAGTCTACTCGGGGTCGGTGGGCACTCGTTAGCCTCATCGTCAGTGGGCTTGTCAGTGTGGCGTTGGGGCTATTGTTCCCGACCGCAGAATGGGGACTCCCTGTTCAAATCCTATTGGTTCTGTCCTTCGTGCTATTTGTCGTTTTGTTGTATGTGCCACCCGATGCCCGCCTGCGCATTTTGGCGGGGGGGATTCCCGCTTTGGGCGCGGTCTTGTTGGGGATGGTGGTGCTTCCCCAGTGGTTGGGACTCTTCATCGGCTTAGCAGTGGGTTGGATGGTGGCGGCGTGGTTTTTGTTTCGGCAACAAACCCCGCGCGAATTAACTCGTGCCATCCGCGCCATGCGCAAAGGGGACTATGATAACGCCATTGCTGAAATGGATACCCTCATCCGCATTGAGAAGACCAACCCAGAACACTATCGCCTGCGTGCTATCATCTTCAGTCTGGCTTCTAAACATGACCGCGCCAAGCGCGACTATGAGAAGATGCTGGCGTTGGCAGAATCCACACACAACACGAACTTACAGATCGAAGCGTGGAATGGGCTATCAGAGATCAACCTTCAAGCACGCCATTATGAAACCGCCTATGAAGCTGCCCAACGCGCCCATCAACTTTACCCTGAGAACTGGATTCCGCTGTACAACTTGGGCTTAATTGGGGATCGGTTGGCGCGTTCACAAGCGGTGATTGACGACCTGCAACAAGCGTTGAAGGTGGGAATTACGGATGTGCGCCAGCGGTTGCTTTCCTTCCTCTATTTGGCGCGCGCCTATAACCGAACGGGGGATGTGGAACATGCTCGCCTCACGGTGAAGCGCATGGAGAATTTGTGGAGTGCGCTAGAGAATTTAGAGAAGCTCCTCAAGGATGAGCAATCTGCGCCGTTGGCAGCGATCATCGCCGACGATGTCAAGACGGCACGTGCGTTGATGATTGACGAATTGGACGCTTCGCAACTATGAGGATTTTCCGCGCTTTTCTCAAGCACCTTCCCAGTTGGGATACTCCCTCTAAGTTGGCGTTGGGGATTGCCCTCGCGCTCATTGTGTTGAATGTTGGGGTGATGATGGTCTTTCCCACGTTGCGCCCCGCCTCATCCGCTGCATTGTTCCTCTTGTTGCTGATGCTCCAGTTCATCACCTTGTGGGGCAACCGCCACCTTACCAAACCCATCACCCAAGCACAGCGTCACTATTTGCGTGGGGCGTTTTCTGAGGTGATTGCCCTGCTTCAACCTTTACAGCATGACCAAACTGCCAGTGTAGAAGAGTTGACTTTGCTGGCGAATACCTACCGTCAGTTAGGCGACTTAGAGCGCAGTCAACTAATCCTGTCAGAGGCGATCGAAAAAGCACCACAACACGCTTTCCCCTTGTATGGCATGGGGAAGACGTTAATGTGGATGGGAGATTTTGAAGGGGCAACGTCACACTTCTTGCAGGCGGAACAGGCAGACCCCAAAGGGGTGCCCGCCCTTGATGTGTGTGAGGCATTGTTTCGGGTGGGGCGCGTAGAGGAGGCGCGTCAACGCCTGGCACAGGTGCAACCCGAACGCCTACGCCCAGAGGGTTGGGTGATGTATCGCCTTTTGCGCCTTCACCTTGCGGGCGAAGTGATTCCCGTAGAAGCTAAGGTGTACGAGGCGGGAAGGACTTACTGGCAAGAGATGTTGGCACGCTTTCCTGAGTCACCCTATGGTGCTAGTCTGAACGATGAATTGAGAGCCATCAGCACGCTATGAATGAGAATCAGAGAGCGGGTGTAGCACCTTCATGATTTTGAACCTCGACGAAAAGCGGACATTTACAATCATTCTGCTTTTGCGAGTTTAGCTTTTGTCGCCGTACTTGTTGGGCATTCGTAAAGCGTTGAAATTAATTCTGTGTTATCACTTTGCCCTAAATTTGCTATACTGACTTCCATGTTGGATTCGTGTAGATCAACGGAGGCACTTACGTGACGCAGAGAGTGAACTTTCTCCCGTCGCGGCTGATTTGTATGGGTGTAGCCCACCCACTTCCCTTTTATTACCTTGTCTAAATCAGCCTAAACGGAGAAAGAATTAACCAAGATGTTCAAACCAGTTGATCCTAAAGTAGACATTCAAAAAGTTGAAATGTCTCAACTTGAATTTTGGCGCGAGAACCGCATCTTCCACCGCACGATGGAAGAGCGTGAAGGCTCGCCTTCTTATGTATTCTACGAAGGACC
>CAIRDJ010000139.1 GCA_903877335.1 uncultured Chloroflexota bacterium
AATACCATCACCACTTGGTCAACAATTTCATCATAGCGTAGTTTTGTATGGCTCATTCGCCCCAGTGCCGACACCTCAACTAAGCTAAACATCATGGCAACGATGACTTCGTTTGCCAAGTCGCTACGCACATCGCGACTGGCTTTTGCCTGTTCGATCAACCGATTCAGCATGGAGATGATCTGAAGATATTGGCTGTTCACCTCTTGGTTATCATTCAACACCCGTTGTAGCTCATCATAGATCAGCGTAGAACCAAAGCCACTCGGTTCATAGCTAATGTTGAACAAGTAGCGTAGGATCGCTTCTAGTTGGCGAACAGCGGTTTGGTGGCTAATCGCCTGCATATATTGAATTGCCTGCTCATAACCTCGAATGACGATCGTTGCTACTACCTCTTGAATGTTAGGGAAATGCTTGTACAAGGTTGGACGAGAAATTCCAGCTTCATCCGCCAAAAGTTCCATTGTTAAATTTGCATAGCCCATCTTGTCAATCAAGCGTGCAGCAGCACGAAGGATCAAGTCGGTTCGTATTTCTTGCTTGCGTTCTTGCTTGTTAGGTAGCATTAATCCTTGCCTAACTAATACAAAAAGTCATCATTATTTACAATTATACATTATTTTTTTGCGCATGACGCAATCTTTGTTCATCAGGAAGCCCAATTAGGTAAATGTCTAAGAAAACGCTACTTTTTAGAGTAGCGTTACTGTGTGCAATTCCTTACACTAAATTGCTGTGTCCAATTTCGTTGAGATGATGCCATGCCTAGACAACTTTATCGCACTGAACCGCGCGTAGTGAATACGGTTATCAATCACAAAAGTACCCAACCAACGCTTGAATTTGCCACTACCAACGAAAACAAACTGCGTGAAATTCAACGCATCCTTTCAACTTATCAGATCATCGGCAAGAAATTAGATGTGGAAGAAATTCAATCGCTTGATCCCCACAAGGTGGCACGCCAAAAAGCAATTGAGGCACATAAGCAAAACGGTTACAACCCCATCTACATTGAGGAAACCTCACTGCAGATGATGGGCTTAGGAGGTCGTCCCGGCACGTATATCAAAGACTTCGCCACTGAAGTTGAAATGCGCCGTATGATTGCGGAAACGTGGCTCAAGGAGAAAGATCGGCGTGCGGTGGCACGTGTGATCTTGGCGATCTTTGATGGCGAGCAAGTACACATGCGCGAAGGCGTGACGCACGGCACGATTGCGGAAACGCTTCGCGGGAGCAATGGCTTCGGTTGGGACGATTTGTTCATCCCCGAAGGCGAAACCCGCACCTTTGCCGAGATGTCTAACGAAGACAAAGACCAGCACTCCATGCGTCGCAAGGCACTTGAGAACCTGCGCGATCATCCTGTCACGCTCCAACATCCGATCTTTGAGATTACCGAACCGTATGAGCAAGAGTTAGCGCGGGTCAATTTGAGTGCGCTCCAAGATGAAAAAGCGATGCAGTTCGCTTTCTCGTTAGAATGTTTGGGGACGGTCAACCCACCCAATCCAAGCTACCAAGCACCCAACTATACCCCGATCCATACGACCACAGAGGACATTCGCTACTACTTGCGCTATATCGCCGATGCCGACTCCCCCAGTTTGGGGTTGATCCTCACGGATATTGATCGCAACGTGGTACGAATGAATGACAACGGTACGCCCATCTTGTGGCAATATGGGGCGGAGCGTCGCCACTTGGCTTTGGCGCAACGCGCAGATTTCTTCTTGGACAATCAATGCGCGGATGTGCATGCGATGCTCACCGAGTTAGAAAACGGCACTGTGTCAATTGCCCCCCGCAACAACATACGCTCGCTCACGGTAGAAAGCGTGCTAGGACTCAACCAGAACCAACAAGTCACCAGCACCTATTCTTTCAAAGACTTAGGCTACAAGAAGATTTCGTCCGAACGCTACATGAGCAGAACCCTCAGTGCGCACACCGGCTTGTTCCACAAGATCGGCAAGTACCCCCGTAGCGTGTTCGCGTTGGGGTCTATGCCCGCCGTGTCGGGTTGGCGCGATGTGCTGGTGATGGCGGCAATCGGTCATCACGCCGTTTTCACCCACCGCAATAATATTCTGGCAGGCTATATCGAAAAGCAGGCACGCCTCATCCGTTCTGCGCAAGAAGTGATCGCCTCGATAGGATTGTCCGATGTGGCACAGCTTCGCGCGACGCGCAACATTGGGGCGGCAATCGGTTGTGGTAATGTTGCAGAAGAATTGGCTAGTGCGCGTTACCTCTATGAACATGCCGGAGTACGCCTGTTCCGCATCTACACCATCAACTCTGACCCGCGCGTCATCGAAACAGCGGAAGCAATCCGTCAGGCATTCGGTGATGAGATTGAGTTATTCGTTGGACAAGTGAGCGACCACAAACAAGCGTTGCAACTCATCGCCCCCAATGTGCGCGTAGATGGGTTGTTCTTTGGACATGGCGGAGGGCGACAATGCACGTCTGCCACCAATGGGATGGCTGTCACCACGTTGGAAGAAGTCTATCAAGTGGTGACGGATGAACGCTTCAACGACATCACCATTGCGGTTGAGGGTGGGGTTGGCACTAGCTTAGGGCATTTGTTCCTGTTAGGGATTGACCTGATTTCCTACAACCAGCAATTTGCACATTGTGTGATCGAACAGGGCGACCTCTACTTTGAGCATCACAATGGCAAGATCACCATGCCCTATCATGGAAGTGCCAGCGCCCCCACGATGATAATCGAAAGCGCAAACCCCGAACTTGCTGCCAAGCGGTTGCGCCCCGGCGGGAGAACGCGAAATGTCGAAGGGCGAGCTGGCTATCGCTTCTTTGAAGAGAAAGCAAATTCGATGTCCTTCTACCTAGATGAGTTCAAGCATTATGCTGCCCGCACCCTCGCTGATTTAGGCGTACACACCTTTGCGGAGTTGCGCCAGTTGCTTTCCACCTCGTCCGAGGAATGGTTACGTGTGGTTAGCTCACAAGCCAGCGCGGTTGCTTCTGCTTATGGGAATAGCATGTAATGCTGTTTTACTAGGCGAAGGGCACGACCACGCTCAAAAGCCAGTTGAAACCTTGCTCATTATAAAATCAATTTGTTGAAAGATGATTGTATGGCAGGCTCCGCCCGTTACAGAGATCATCTGTCTTACGCATCATATGGCAATGATTTTTCAATTAGAATAATTAGGCAGACACTGGTTGGGATTGTAACGGGCGAATAGCCAACCAAGGTGGATTCTGTTGATAACATAAATACTTCACCAAGTTCAACTGCAGCAAGTGTTCATCCATGATGGTTTTCGGTAGTGTCCCGTTATAAAGTCGTACCGATTCATAGTAACTGGGAGAAAGATCTTCAACGATCTCTTTGTGGGTTGGGCTAAAGCCCCATTTGTTCTTTGCTGCTTCATCAGTGAACACCACACAATTACCATAGTCCCCATTGGTTAACTCAAGTGAACTGTAGCTTAACAATCCCTCATGCGCGTTCATCTCGCTATTCAACATCCCATCTCGACGATCTGCCTCATCCATATCCCCATCCATCATCCGCTGCCCAAAGAACCCTACGACGCACAATCCAGTTGATTGTGCTAACAGGTGCGGACGGATGACCAGTATACGATGATTGCGCCCATCTGCTTCCACCAAGTTACGCTCTATTGGAGCATAATTGGTTTGGCTTTTGCGCCAAAAAAATGTGTCCATAATCCAGTGTAAGCGCATCAGCATATATTGGAGTTGTCGCCGTTCAATTTCGATATAAGCAGGATGCGTGAAAGGCATCCCGCTCACCCTTTGATCATGGGAGAGAATTTGGGGTTGCATACTAATTCAACTACCTCTAAGCATACTTTTTTCTAAAAACTGGCCATTATCATACTGCCAAGCCTCAAAAATTGGTAGACGAATTACAAAACACAATACGTTAGCCCCGAGCGCTACATCCACAACCGCAAGATGGCATAGTCCTTTTGGAAGGGTTCAAACCCCAATTCTCGATAGAGCAATGCTCCAGCATCACTTGCTGCCAGCGTGATGGCTTCCACCTCATTTAGACGCGCAAACTCAATCAGGGTTTGCATAAGTTGCTTGGCTATGCCACGTCGCCGATATTCTGGCTCTGTATATACATTGAGTACATACGCTCGAAGGCGTGGCTTCAAACTGGGCATCCAAGGATAAAGGAACAACCCAACGCTGGCAACCGAACGCTCATCGATTGTCCCTATCCAACCGATATAGGTATCGTTTTCGATTTGCGAAGGCACCCAATCCAAGAAACTTTCAACGGCTTGTTGAATCATTTCTGGGGTATATTCGCCTGTATCCTCAACCATCTTTTGATGATGTGACAAGATGATTGGAATATCATCTTTAGTCACACGTCGAATTGTGAACTGCTCCACTATACTTGTTCTCACCTGACAGGATGGGTGTTCATTAATCCGTGTCAAACCAGTTATACTATAAGCAATGTAATTTTAAGCTGATTAATTCCTACGATAAACAACCGTTCGTTTACAAAAGCTGTCTTTTATCACGAGGACTGAATTTAATGGCACGCTACTTTATTGGCATAGACGTTAGCACCACCGCTTCTAAAGTAATTGCGGTGGATGATCTTGGGGGGGTTGTTGCCGCCCACGCCCACCCGCACGAGCTTTCTACCCCACGCCCACTTTGGGCAGAGCAAGACCCGCGCGAGTGGTGGCACGCCACCCAAACCGCCCTCCACGCCGTCTTACAAATCATCTCAGCACGTGATGTGATGGGCATCGGTTTGACAGGGCAGATGCACGGCTTGGTTGCTTTGGACGAAAACGGTGAACCTGTGCGCCCCGCCATCCTTTGGAACGACGGGCGAAGCTATGCCGAATGCGAGGAGATCACTCGGTTAGTTGGCGCAGATCGCCTATACGAGTTAATCGGCACGCGCCTGTTTCCAGGTTTTACTGCTCCCAAGTTGGTGTGGATACGTAAGCACGAACCCGAACTATACCAGCAAATCCGCCATATCTTGCTACCGAAGGATTACATACGCTTTCGCTTGAGTGGCGCATTGGTCACCGATGTTGCTGATGGGTCTGGTATCAGTTTGATGGATAACTACCGTCGGGATTGGTCAAATGAGATGCTCCGCGCCACCGAAATACCGTCAGAATGGTTGCCTGAACTGGTGGAATCGCAAACCGTCGCTTCTGTCGTGAGCGAAACCGCTGCCGCCCTAACTGGATTGCGAGCAGGCACCCCCATTGTGGGAGGGGCGGGCGACCAACCTGCCGGAGGCATTGGCAACGGCATCGTGCGCCCCAACCAAGTCAGCTTGACGGTGGGCACAAGCGGGGTCGCTTATGCCAGCAGTGCCCACTATTCCCCAGAACTAAACGGAAGGTTGCACACCTTTTGCGGTCCAGTTCCCTCCACTTGGTTTCACATGGGCGTGATGCTCAGTGCCGCGGGTGGGATGCGCTGGTTCAGCGATGAAATCGCACAGGGGATGAGCGTGGAGGCAATTAACCAAGCTGTTGTCAACGTGCCGACGGGCTCACGCGGGTTGCTCTTCGCGCCCTACCTCAGTGGCGAGCGCAACCCCCACCCCGACCCACTCGCTCGCGGGGCGTTCGTCGGGTTAACGATTCGACATGGGTTGCCAGAGATGGCACGCGCCGTCATGGAAGGAGTGAGCTTTGGGATGCGTGATCTGCTCGATCTATTGCGTGACTTGGGGTTAAACCCCACCGAAGCGGTTGTGAGCGGGGGCGCGGCGAAGAGCGCCATCTGGCGACAAATGCTCACCGACATCATGGGCATTCCACTTTACACCGTGAACACAACCGAAGGGGGCGCGTTCGGCGCGGCAATTTTGGCGGCGGTAGGGGTCGGCGCGTTCCCAGACGCATCTAGCGCGGTGGAGGCGATGATTCGGCGCGTTGACCAAACCGACCCCATCCCCCACCAAGTGCAGGCGTATGAGGAAGTTTACGCCCTACACAAAACACTCTACCCAACTTTACAGGCTACCTTCAGCAAATTGGCACAGTTGGAGCAAAAACCCTAACGCTAACCGACGGGGTGGGCAAATAAACCCACCCCTTTCATCTTACGCTTAGGCTTGGCGCAACAAGCCCATCTCCAACATCACCTTGATGATGTGGCGTGCGTTTTCCTCTGGCGTGAATTTCACAGTGTCCAACGTGATCTCAGGATGGGTTGGGGGTTCATACGGATCATCAATGCCGGTGAAGCCTTTGATTTCCCCACGACGTGCCTTCGCATATAACCCTTTCGTATCGCGTTCTTCACAAACTTCTAGGGGCGTATCCACAAAAACCTCCATGAACCCATCAGGAATCATGTTGCGAACTTCATCACGGGTGGCGCGGTAGGGGCTGATGGCGGCACAAATGACCAACCCGCCATGATGCACGATCTCCCCTGCCACAAAGCCAATGCGTCGGATGTTCACATCACGGTCTTCACGGCTAAAGCTCAAACCCTTAGACAAGTGCGTGCGCACGACGTCCCCATCTAACACGGTGACACGTCGCCCATATTCGTAAATCAACGAGGTCAAAATCTGTGCGGTAGTAGACTTACCCGACCCACTCAACCCCGTGAACCATAGGCACATCCCACGTCGATGAGTTGGGGGATAGGTCTCGGCGAGGATTTCTGCCACATGGGGACGGGTGAACCATTCCGGCAACGGTACCCCTTTGCCCAAGTAATTCTCGCGCACTTGTGTTCCGCTAATCGAAAGCGTCTTGACTTCAGGAGCGACTTTGGAAATCTCCTCATAGCGATCTTCATCGGGCAAGTAAATCACCTGCATGAAGGGCACCATCTTCACGCCAATCTCTCCTTCATATTGTTGCGCCATATCTTGGGCATCATACGCGCCATAGAACGGGTTGCCGTTGGCATCATTGCCTGGGCCGGCGTGGTCACGCCCAACAATGAAATGATTTGCCCCGTAATTGCGACGGATGATCGCATGCCACACTGCCTCGCGCGGTCCGCCCATGCGCATTGCCAACGGCAACAGGCTCAAGCATACGCGGTCTGGCTCATAATAATGCGTGACCAGCGCCTTGTAGGTGCGCACGCGCGTGTAGTGATCGACGTCCCCCGGCTTGGTTAAACCGACTACGGGATGCAACAGCAATACACCATCCACTGCCTCGGTAGCGCGTTTGGTCAATTCTTCATGCACCCGATGCAAGGGATTACGGGTTTGAAAAGCAACTACGTTTGTGCGTCCGTAGCTTTCTAATAAACGGCGCACTTCTGCAGGGGTGCGGCGGATTTCTTGGAAGTCATAATACTGGGGTAGCTCCAACGCCTTCAATGCGCCAGTGATAGCATACTTGCCCCAGCTATGCATTTCCGCCACGATGGGATGCTTGCTATCGGTTGTACCAAACACCTTCTGCGCGACCTCCGCGCGATCCCAGACGTATTTTTCCTCTACCATCATCACGCCCAAAATGCGGAAGTTTGGGTCGCGCAGGGCAATCTGCATGCCTATTTCCACTTTGTCTTCTTCATCCACCGTCAAGATGATGGGGATCGGGAAGAGCATCCCGTTTGCAAGGCGCATGGTGTCCACCACAGATTGATGATCTGCTTCTCCCATGAACCGATCGAGGGGAGAGAAAGCACCCACCGCCAATAGTTCAAAGTCGTGCATTTCGCGCTGTGATAATTGAATGCTATGTAAGCGTCCAGCAAGGTTCTTTTCCTGTTGGTAGGCATCTTGTGTTACAAGCAGGTCTACAAGTTTGCCACCGTATGGTAAGATCAGTGTGGTTTCAGGCATTATTTCTTCCCTTCTAGGTTGTCATCAAAGCGCACCGTATGATAACTTAAAAGATAAATAAATCAAACCAACCCTGCTATGAAATCCAAATGTAGTGTGTTTGCAGCGTGTGTAACTGTGTAAAACCGATACGGAGATTCAAATGAAATCCTCAAATCAAGTGAATAACCCTAACCAACACCACCATGATGAAAATTATGAGTTCACTGACAGTGACCGCACCAACATCAGCGGCGTGGTCATCCGCTTTATCACCAACGCTTTGCTGTTGGTATTATCAGGCGTATTCAATATCACGCGCGCCTTATTTCATGTGTCGCGGGGGGACTATTTTCCTTCCATTGTGGTGCTCACCTCTGGCTTTGTTTTCATTGCAATGGGGTTCACGTTCTTTAATCCAGCGGATAATTTGCGAAAGATTCTCATCACCAAAGGGCGCGATATTGAAGAAGTCATGAAGGCAATCACCGAACTTGCTTCTGGATTTGGCAGGCTCACATTCTTCCTCATGGCAATGTTAATTTTTGAGATCATCACAACCACCTTTTTATTTCAACAATAGGCATAACAGTGGAGTCGAACCATGTCCTATGAATTTTCGGAAGCACAAAATCAAAAATTCCGCAAGCTAACCCGCAGCATGAATCGGGTGGTTATCCTACTCTTTCTCGTGGGACTGAATGCGCTCATTCAATATTACTTTGATGTGGTTGAATATCAACGAAATCTCACCCTGTTGTTGGAAGGCTTGGCGTATCTACTTTTCTCCGTCATGGTTTATCTTCCCATTTCACGATTTAAGAAAATTTTCACCACGAGTGGGCGTGACGTTGAAGAGTTGATGGGGGCGTTCAATGTGATGTCGAGAGACTGGTTCTGGGCGAATGTCTCGCTCGGTTTAATCGTGATTGTAGAATCATTAAAGTTGTTTGATGGAACGACGTTTTAGGCGGAGGGATCGGTTTCGTCTACGGTGGAGATGGTCGTCTCCTCTATGAGGTAAATATCTTGCGGGGCTGTTTCTCCAAACCGAATGCCAAAATTGATATTGGCAGATGCATTGGGTCCTAACAAGTTTAATCCAATGCGTGGGCGCACATCCTTGAGCGAGTTTGGATATTCGAGGCGCATATAGGGTTTGCCATGTTCGTCCCGCAACACGAGTATCTTGGTATCTACCCCCACCAAGCCTAAAGCATACCCTATCCGCAACATCGGGGAAAGGTGAAACCGCTTGTGGCGTTCGCTGGGAATCCACGCTGATTTCTGTGCAAACGTAAGATTTGTCCCAAAACCCACGCCAGGGCTAAGGATGACATAAGGCTTCCCTTCATCTTGCCCTAAAGAGATGCGCAAGCCAACGCCTAGAAAAACTGAACCAGTTAACTGCCAATTACGGCGGGTTGAAGGGGATGATTCATCTGTCATAACTGTCTCTTTCTAAACTCGAATACGCTATATCTAAAATGTAACCCAAATATCCTGACAGTTTTCAGCGTAATGGGTAAGCGTGTGATTAAAAAAATGCCCCCCAGCGAGGGGCATGATCTCATAAGTGGCACGTGACGGCTATTTCTCGATTGGGGTCAGCGTATAGCTGAAGGGTAACAAGGACACCGGAACCAGTTGGAAGTGCTTACGTCCGAATGGAATCCCGATGATGGTGACAAAAAATATAATGCCCAAGATCACGTGTGCAAGGGCAAGTTCCCAACCGAAAAAGAACAACCAAATCAGGTTGAATAGCATTGCCAAAAAGCCTTCTCCGCCGTCAACTTTCCCCACTTCTTTGCCGAACGGCAACATCACCGACCAACCAAAACCAATGGCGCGTAATCCGAAGGGAATCCCGATGATGGTGATACACAGTACAAGTCCACCAAGAACATAGCCAATTCCTGCCAAGAAACCACCAAAGATAAGCCACAACACATTACCAATGAATGACATTCCACTGCCCTTTTCCTATGCTTTAATAAAACTTACTTCGACGATTATAGCAGAAAACACAATTCATCCAGCCTTCTTAACCCATGTTTTACTTGTAAACATCATGAGATTGACTGAATCAGCAATTCACCCACATGAACTACCTCATTGTTTTCGGCATGTTGTGTTACACCAAGACCCTCCTATGATGATAAACTAAAGGCAGGCGCGTTGTTTTGAGGGTTGGGGGAACCCTGTTGCGCTACTGCATCATGATACAATGTCAGGCGGCTTACCCAACGTAGGTAGTCGCTTTAATGATTTTCAAATGCTTCTAGTATGGCAATTAGAGAGGGCATGACATACGCTTACTCTCATGTTCAATAACCTTGATGATGCACTCGCCTATGCAGGTAAACCGTTCTACTCCGCTCCCAACCGTTCGTCTGTCGGTTTTAGCCATCCTAGATCGTTCGTTTGAGTTCATCCGCCTGCACTGGCGCACCTACAGCGTACCCATTGCGGTGGTGGCAATTCCGTTTTATCTACTGCAACTGTGGCTCATCACTCAACTGGGCGATCGCCTGCCCGACACCGTCGCCCTTGCCAATCCTGAGATTAGTTCTGAGCAAGTCGAGTTGCTCCTATTCGGCATGGGGTATCTCTTCATCCTGGTGCTTGAGGCGATTTTCAGCGGGGTCTTTTCACAGGGTATGGTAACGTGGTTAGCGTCCGAACACCTCCATCACGCCAGACCCAGCTTAAGACTAGCATTACAAACCATCCTCCCACGCTCCTTCAATCTGCTCATTGCCTATTTCTTGCTATTCGGGGCGATCATTTCTCTCAGCCTCTTGGGCATCTTCACTGCAGGAATCTTAATCGGGTGGGGGGTATTGGGCTTTGCGGTGTACTTTGGGATGGCTGTTTCTACGTTGATTATCCCCATCTTCATGTTAGAAAATGTTGAGCCGGTGGCGGGGTTTACACGCGCGTGGCAAATGGGCAGGAGTGCCTTCAGGGGCATCTTCTCGCTTGTGACCCTGCTGACCGTTTTCACGCTCATCACAGAATTTGGCGTGTTAACCCTCTTGGATTGGGTGGCGATGACGATCGGACTGCCGCCTGAGGGGACTATATTGCTCATGCTGGACACAGTATTACACAGTGTGATCTTGGTCTTCCTTAGCCAACTGCAAAGCATTGCGCCTTTGTTTGCCTACTACGACATTCGCGCTCAGTTAGAGGGTTTACCCCTAGCGATGCGTCTGCTCAACCAACCTAACGCTCGCCCCCAAGACATCCCTGCGGTCACGCTTCGCGCACCCTTCATCACACGTCAAGACTTGGCTTGGATCATGTGGTTAACGCTCTTCATCATCCTCAGCATGCTTGCGCTTTTCACCTTCAACAGCACCTTCACTAGCCCAACGCTCTAGTGAGTTCCCCTGTCGATAACAAAAGGAAGGTTGGATGAATTCAATAGGTTTAGGTTCAGGTTATGCGCTGTTGGCTTCGCTATCGTGGGGATCTGCTGACTTCTTAGGTGGGCTTGGGGCGCGACGAGGCAACATGTATTCCATCGCGCTCATCTCACAGATCAGTGGGCTATGCCTATTTGCGCTCCTCACGCTGTTCACACAGGAACGCATCCCTCCCAACAGGAACATCATGTGGGCTATAGGCGGGGGAACTGTTGCCATGATCGGCTTGCTCTCGCTTTATCATGGCTTGGGCCAGGGCAAAATGGGTGTAGTTGCGCCCATCTCTGGGATTGTGGGGGCAATGCTGGGGGTCATAGCGAGTCTGTTCATGGACGGTTCGCCCAGTCTGTTGCAAGGCATTGGGTTTGGCGTGGGATTTTTGGGGGTCTACTTGGTCTCGCAAATGTCTTCGGATGGGCAACCCTTCCGCGTGTATGACATTGTGTGGGGGGGTATCGCTGGGTTGTGCTTGGGAGTCTTTGCCATTTCATTGGATCAAGTTGCAGATGAGGGATTGTTCTTTCCGTTGATGATTTCGCGCGCGGCATCTTTGCTGACGATGCTCATCATCTTGGGCTTGGTGCGTTCAACGCCCGCCCTTTCACAAAACGTCAGCGTATATGGTTTGTTCATGGGCATTGGTGACGCGCTGGGCAACATGTTCTATACTCTGTCGGCAGAGGTTGGCTCACTTGCCATCACCTCCACCATGGGGGCACTCTACCCCGCCTTCACCATTTTGTGGGCACGCCTGCTGCTCAATCAACGCTTCAACCGCGTTCAATGGGTAGGCATTGCCCTTACGCTAATCTCGATCGTGCTACTCAATCTGTGAGGTTATTTGCCCAACGTCACCAATTGATAGCCCGCATCCTGCCATTGCATCACGCCACCCAAGTCTAGCAAGTTTGCATAGCCTGCTGTCTTGAGCGTGCTGGCGGCGGTACGGCTACGATTTCCCGAGCGACAATAGACCACAATCGTTTGATCTTTGGGCAACTCGTTCAAACGGCTTTGCAACTGCCCTAGCGGAATGTGAACCGCGCCGGGGATTACTCCTTGTGCCACTTCGCTGCCTTCGCGCACATCCACTAAAATATGGGGGGTATTTTGTACTTGTGAGGTGTATTGTTCTGGGCTAAGGCGGGGTGCATCCGCACTGGGAACGATGCTTCCGCCACTGGAGCCCGTGTTACGGCTCAACACCCAAATCAGCACAAGCACCAAGGCTACTGCCCCAAAAATCGCAATACGCATGTTATACTTCCTCCTGAATGATCGAATGCATGCATTGTAGTTTGTTATGCAACTTTTATCCCCTACCAAATTTATTGCACACCATATCACTTATACTTATAGTGTGTCATGGTGGTGTGCAATGTTCATAAAGTGTGCCATTAAAAATAAAACCCACCCAAGGAGCGGATGATGACAAAGTATATTTTGGTCAGTGGTGCCTCAAAAGGCATTGGTCGCGCAATCGTCTTACACCTCACCCAAGCCGGCTTTAACGTATTCGCAGGGGTTCGTAAGCCAGAAGACGGGAAAGCCTTACAAGCAGAAGCTGGCGAACGTTGCACCCCGGTGATCTTGGATGTCACCCGTGCCGAGCAGATCGAAGCGGTGCGTGCCCTCATCACCGCCCAAGTTGGCGAGGCAGGATTGTTTGGCTTGGTCAACAACGCGGGCATTGCGGTAGGCGCACCCATGGAATTTATGCCAATGGAAGATTTACGCTGGCAATTTGATGTTAACTTCTTTGGACAGGTGGCAGTTACGCAAGCATTTGTGGAATTGTTGCGTGTGGGCAAGGGGCGCATCATCAACATTAGCTCGATCGGCGGGCGCGTTACCGCCCCCATCTTAGGCGCGTACTCCGCTTCTAAGTTTGCCCTTGAAGCCATCACCACCGCCTTTCGTTTAGAGTTATCTGTTTGGGGCATTGATGCCATCGCCATTGAGCCGGGGCGCATTAAAACCCCCATCTGGGACAGTGGCGCAAGCATTGCTGACGGCATCCTTGCCAAGCTCCCCCCACGCGCCCATGAGCTTTACGGGCGATTCATGGAGGCAGGCAAGCGCGACTTCATGACTGCACGCGACGCAGGGGCAGATCCGCTCATTGTGGCAAAAGTTGTCCATCGGGCACTCACGGTCAAAAACCCACGCACGCGCTATCTGGTAGGCAAAGATGCCAAGTTTGTTGGGCATGTCCTCCTTCGCATTCCAGACCGCATACGAGAAAGATTCATCAAATTAGTCTAATGAAGTTTGTGCCACGCATCCCCCTCATCATCGTACTAGATAATGTTCGGTCTGCCTATAACGTCGGTTCGATTTTACGGACGGCGGATTGTGCTTGGATTGAGCAGGTTATCACCTGTGGCTACACCCCACCCGCCCACCACCCCAAAGTGAAAAAGACTTCTCTGGGGGCGGAACGAGTCATGCACAGTCAGCACTATCCCACCCTCGGCGAGGCGATCCATGCCCTGCGCATGATCGAGGGGCTAAAGATTTATAGTATGGAACTCACCCCACACGCAGAATCGGTGTGGTCATTCAGTACCGAGCGCATCACCCAGCATACCGCGCTCATCTTTGGAAACGAAGTGGATGGGGTGCAACTAAGCATCACCCGTCAACATAGCATCCCTGAACTCAAGCTCCCCCAATTCGGCACAAAGCACTCACTCAACGTTGCCACCGCTGCCTCGATCGCTATTTACCATTGGCGGTATCGCGCGATGGAAGCGGGCGGAGCCTAAACGACGAGGAAGAACTTTAGTACAGGAACGGTGCCTCCCCCCTCAGACGTGAGCTGGCATTGCAAGCGGGCATGTGAAACCAAAATCGGTTCAATGTCGAATTTTTTGCAACATGAAAGAACGGGCGTGACAATTTTTGAGCGGAAGCCAACCATCGCCAACACAAAAATACACTAGCAAGTTGAGAAGCATGATCCCTTTCGTAAGAGATCATGCCCAAAAGGTGACTACGATTTGCTTTGACGTGCGCGCTCTTCTAAACCGTGTTGGATCACCATACGGAAGATGTCCGACTCGCTAATCACGCCAATCAAGTGTCCGTGGTCATCCACAACAGGTAAGCCACTGATTTTCTCGTTGAGCATGATTTCTGCTGCGTCAATGAGTGGCGCATCCGGTGAAATCGTCAGGACGTTGCGCGTCATGATTTTGTCCACAGTCAAATCCGCCAGAAGGTAATTAAGTTCCCAAATGCTCAAGCTGGTTGCATCAGAAGGTTGTGCCTCGCGCAGGTCGCCTTTGGTGACAATCCCCACCAATTTACCATCGTTCACCACTGGCAGACGGCGAATGAAATGCTCATTCATGGTGATGGT